>NZ_LSSO01000207.1:0-15369 GCF_001645205.1 Brevibacillus sp. SKDU10
ATGACGCAGCAGGTCTAGCAATCTCCGAAAAAATGCGTGGCCAAATCCGCGGTCTAGAAATGGCTTCTAAAAATGCGCAAGATGGTATCTCTTTGATCCAAACTGCTGAGGGTGCATTGACTGAAACACACAGCATCCTACAACGTATGCGCGAACTAGCAGTTCAAGCATCTTCTGACACAAATGAAGGCGTAGACCGTCAAAAGCTTCAAGCTGAAGTTGATGAATTGTCCAAAGAAATCAAACGTATTTCTACAGACACAGAGTTCAACAACCAAAAAGTACTAGATGGATCTTTCGAAGACAAAACATTCCATATCGGTGCTAACCAAGGACAAAGCATCAAATTGAGCATCAACGACATGAGTAACAAAGAGCTTGGTGTAAATGGTGTTGCTAAAGAACAAACTGAAGGTGATATCACATTTACTAACAGAAGCGCAGACGAG
Organism: Brevibacillus sp. SKDU10; assembly: GCF_001645205.1. Lineage (NCBI taxonomy): Bacteria > Bacillati > Bacillota > Bacilli > Caryophanales > Paenibacillaceae > Brevibacillus > Brevibacillus sp. SKDU10. The sequence goes on from NZ_LSSO01000207.1 coordinate 450, forward strand.
ACTTTCAAAGTTGAATTTGTTGTTGGAGCGAAAGATTCTGCTACAACTGCTAAAGTAGATAAGGATGGAAAAGTGACTGTATCATTAGCTTCTACAGATGGTGCAAAATCATCCGCAAAACTTGACGAAGTGTTATCAGCTTTAAAAGGTGTAGGAGTTGAAGCAAAACTTGCTACTGGTAAAAAGGGAACTGATGATGCAGCCGTATTAGCTGAGAAGACAATTGCCAAAGCTGCTTTAACAGACGTTGATGACACAAGAGGTGTTAACATCTCCACTCAAAAAGCAGCAGACAAAGCAATCACAACCATCAACAACGCACTGAACAAAGTATCCGAAGAGCGCTCTAAACTAGGTGCAAACCAAAACCGTCTAGAGCACACAATCAACAACTTGGGAGCAACAGCAGAGAACCTAACAGCTGCTGAATCCCGTATCCGTGACGTAGATATGGCAAAAGAAATGATGGACTTCACGAAGAACAACATCTTGACTCAAGCAGCTCAAGCAATGCTTGCACAAGCTAACCAACAGCCTCAAGGCGTACTTCAATTACTTCGTTAATTGATCGTCTATACAGACAAAAGAGACCTAGCCTCGCGCTGGGTCTTTTTTGTTTGCGTAAAAGACTAAGTTGTGTTGAAGTAAAATGACCAGTATATTACAATTATAAGACGATCTCATTATTTCATGTCATCGACAATAGAAAGATTTTTCTTATAAGAAAGGAGGCACACAATGAAAATAGAGCATATATTCGCAATATTTACATCTATCTCGCTATTATTAGTAGGCTGTTCTACATCGAAACAGGCCGACAAGGAAGTCAACATCCAAGTTTCAGAAGCGAAAAAAGGAGTGGAGTCAGAGAAGGAAAGCATAAGCAAAACAGTAGAAGGAAACCCAATTGATTCAGGGACAAAAAGTAAAACAACTACAGACAAACCTACTGATAAATCTACAGAACCCCTCGATTCGACCAAGAGCAAACTGCTCCTCGATATAAAAGAGCAAGCGGAAAAAGGTAAGCTGAAAGGTATCACGACTTCAATAGGAACCGCTTACAATGAGATAGAAAAAGTCTATGGTAAGCCTAAAGTGGCAAATGTTGAATGCTGGACGTATAGTTATGACCACCCTAAGACCACTGCCAATTTCTTTTATGACCATGATTCCTGCGGAGAAGAATTAAATCAAGTAAAGCCAACTACTAAGCTTAATCGAATAACGGTCGAACCAACCTATTACAATGTTCAGCTTACAGAACATGATATTCGACAAGGCTTAGGCGAACCAACGAATGCTTATGATAATGAAGCCTATGGTGGCTATGAGATGTATTATAATGTAGGGAAAAATCAGATTTTTATCCAGATAGATACCGATTCTTCAGATCGAAAAGTAAGTTCTATTTCGGTTAGAACTCCTCTTGTTTTTGAAAAGTAAAATTTGGGCTTAAAGCTGGGTGGTATAGTAGAATAACCCAGCTTGTGATTTTGAGTTATGAAAAATGTAGCTTTAAAAATATGGATTCGCTACAGTAGCAACTCTTTGTAGATGTGAATGAAAAAATACAATTTCCTCTAGCCCATACATATGAATACAATATGTCATAGGTTCTTTTGTTCAAGCTTCCTAATAAGTTTACATCAAAAACAACATTCCTCTTTATATTAAGTAATAAGGAAAAGATAAAGACTTAGTTTTTTTTATGTTCATAGTTTTTTTATGGGCAGATGCCGATCTCTTTTTTATCTGCCCTGACCAGATCATTTTTTTATGGGCCAAAAATCTGTGGATAACCTACCCATAAAAATTGTATCAGCCTTTTGTTATTGAACTTGGGTGTTGCCCATAGTATTTTAATGGGCTACCCATAAAATATTGTTTATGGAAAGAAACAAAGGTTTAGAGAAGCTTTATTCGTTTTCATCTAGACAGGCCACAAAAGTTATTTGTTCAAAAAAATGGGATGCATCGTGGAGAGCCTCCATAATTAATTCCCGATAACGACTGGATAGCCAATCCCGATGAAATGCGTTTTTGGCGTAGATCATAAGTTCTTTCTCTTTTGAGATACAAAAAGTGTCGGCATACCAGGTTTTAAATGAATTAAGAGTTAGCCGTTTCCGGATATAACCCAGCACGTTAATCCACAGCTGTTCATCTGCTATGCTCCTTTGATCCATAATAGCTGTAATCCTCCTTTTAGCATATAAGATACGTTCAGCAGGTGAAAGGTCAATCGGGAGCCTGCCAAGCTTACCTTTTTCGCGTAATTTCTCGAAATCATTGGTGTAATCGTAACTTTCTGCAAGCTCAATATGCGTAACCTCCATGACCTGTTCAATGTATCGATCATGCATGGATTGAAAGGGCTTGGACAGATTTTCAACCAACTCTCGGCTTAAAATAGGAATCGTACGTCTTACCTTATAGATAATTCCACAATCATTATTATTCTCCTCAGGATTTTGTAACCAAAATCGAAAGATAAAGCCATGCTGTTCAAGAATATCCATATATTTATTTAAAGTCGTGGTTGTTATCCTCATTTTTACGGCGATAGTAGGTAAGTCAGGAAAGCAGAAGTCCTTGTCTCCATAGCAATATCTAGTAAGGTGAATAAAAAGGGAAGTGGCTGTTGCTCCCATAACAGCACCCCAGAAGTCTAAAAAATAATTACTAATCGTGGTAAACCCCTTGTTATCAATGGGTAGATTTACCCCCAATTTTTCTAATCGAAGAGTCTGAAAATCTTGATAGGTGTAATAGATTCGTTGTAAAACCTCCTGATCATAGGTCTGCTCAACAGGCTTTCCTTTAACAATTCTTATCCGTGTGACAGGCTTTTTAATGCCTGTTTTTTCAATTCGATAATAGGTTAATTGCTTCAGATCGAGATGTTTCTTTTTTTTCATAGAAGAAATCCTTTCTATAGAAAAGAAGTAGCAGTCTTATGGACGGGAATGACTGAGTTTGTGTTCCATCAAAATGTATAGCTTCTAATGATACCTCTATAAATAAAGAAGGCCCCTCTCTTTCAAATGTAACAGGAGAGGGTTTTGTATTTCATGAGCAACTGTCTGTTGTAAATATAGCAATGGAGTGGGCAGCTTATGTATGTGAACACAGATTGTTAACAATGCTTGCCGCTCACTTATATTGAAATGGAAACCATCTTTGCGAATAGGGAGATGATCCTATTGTTAGACAACCTTTGTAAACAAATTACGTCCAGCTTCGGTCGGGATACCTATTTCATGGGACTGGCTTTCCGATTCAAAAAAGGTATTGTGATGACGGATATATACGTCAATAGTCAACAAAAAGCAGAATATACAATAGAGTTTGTTAGTTTTATCGAGCATGAGCCGCCAGTATATGTAATCGTAAAAAATAAAGAGGAGCTTTATCGAGTTATTCAAGAGCTTGCTATGTAGCCTTTTCGATTGTAAATGTTGCACCTTACTTTTATAGTAGTGGTTCTATCCTAAGGAAAGGTTGCGAAACTTTTCATTTTTTTCAAGGGGCACAAGAAGTAGTAGTAGATTGGATGGATACAATGCAAAAATTAGAGAAATGTGTACAATGTGGTTTCCGCTACGTAACGGAAAAGGCAAAAAAAAATTATTTTGCGGAAGGATTTACAGGAGAGTCGCAAACCTGCTTGCATTGTTTGGGAGAGAAAACGCGAAAAGTAATGAATGCTTATGGAAATCTTGTATTTCCACATGAAGTTGAGTCATCTAATAAACAAATGTATATTCCTAAAACGGTGATTGAAGGCTGTCGTCCTTGTATGAAGAGAAGAGGGTTTCTTTAAAAATGACTCTTGAAGCACATGTTGTCTTGGAGAGGGATTGCATGAAGAACACTATCATTAATTAGGAGAAAAGATAAACAGAAAAAAGCTCGTTTCAATACGCAGGTTAGTTAAAGCCTACACTGCTTTTACTTATATTGTGATACGAACCATGAAAAAGATGATGGGCGCTAATAGTATCTTGTGTTTCGAATCTATACGCATATAGTAGGCGTTACTGATCAGAGAACGATGAGTTTCACGCTTTGGCTAGGAATTGATAGATTCAGAGGTTTTCAAAGGTTTAGCCTATGAAAAAGCGTAAGGAAGCACGAAGTACTATAACCATTGTTTTGAGATGATTAGAGGAGGGTTTCATACATGAGTACAACGAAGAATAAGAAAATGCTAATTAAGGGTGCAGGTAAATTTATGGCAAAATTGCCTAATTGTGATGAATTAATCACGATTGGTACGTTGAACAACATGCGCTTAGATATTCAGCTTGACATGCAAGATATTGAAGGTGGGGACTCTAGCGTTGCTCTCGATACCCTTTTACGAAAAAAGACGATTGATATCACGGCCGAAGATGCAAAATTTGACTTAAATCTTGTCCGTCTGGCTCTTGGCTCAAAATTACGAGAAGGTGTTAGTGGTGCCACCTATAAAATGGTGACGGAAGCGGTACAGGTACCATCTTCTGCACCTTATCAGGGTACGCTTTCTGAAGCATCCGTATCAAGTCCTGCTCATAAAGCGTATGAGAGCACGATTAACGGAACAGACGTAACATCTAAAGTAACACTTGCAGGTAAAACCATTACGTTTGATGATGCTCTTGCAGGTAAAACCGTGGTTATCTTGTATCCAGTTGCTCTTAGTGGAGTATCGTACGATGAGGATGGCTTTGTTTGGGTATTAGAAGAGAAGAATACTGTAAAAGAAACGGGCGGCAAATTCGAAGTCGATCTTGTTTTCGGAGCTGCCCTGCATAAAGATCCTCAAATTTCTGTTCGTACCCTAAAAGGCAACAAGCTTTTAAAGAAAACGACAAACGCTACTCCAAAAGAGAATGAGTACACAGTAAATGGCGGTACGCTATCTTTTCATTCTTCCTTAAAAGACGTGGATATTTACGTAAACTACAAACGTAATGAAGTTGTAGACGTGTTGGATATTAGTACGAAGGATATGCCTCTTACTGTCCATGTCATTCATGATGGTCAATTTGAACAAAAGGACGGGTCTATCCAAGGCTATCAAACGGAACTGTACTTGTGCCGAGTAAAATCAAACTTTACGGTGGATGCACAACGTCAACAGGCTTCTACACATAGCGTAACCTTAACCGTTATTGATCCTGATCGTGTAGATGGAAAGCTTGGAACAATCAAACGATATGAAGCGCAAAGTGCAAATGCCAAAAATCTTTGCTAGGTAGGGACCCCTCTAGGAGGGGTTCTTTCCATAATCATGTTCGAAAACACTAAGAAGTACTTAGAATGACAGCATAGGTAGCTATCTGGTTACCCCCGCCATTTAGCTTACCTATGTCAAACATTAAATGGGGGAAAACACAAGTGGGGGTGCCATGTTTTGAGTAATCGAAATTTTGCAATTCCAAAGCAACAGGAAAATACCTCGGAGCAAGAGGAGGCTATTCAACAAGAGGTAGCCGGTCAGGTTGAAAAGCAACAAGCCGTTTCAACAAAGGAGGAAACACCAGATAAGGTATTGAACCAAGAAGAGGCGTCCATTCGCGAAAAGGTATTTTTTGAAGAGGATGAAAAGGTGCGGCTGCGTGATGGCAAAACGTATTCAATTCCTCCTCTAGGTATCAGGGATGCCCGAAAATTGATGAAATTGTTAAATACGATTGATTCAGGAATTATTATTGCCAACTTAATTCCAGAGTCAGAGCTAGACGATGATCGTTATGAGGAATTATTACGTGTACTTCTAATGGCGTTTAAACCCTACTATAAGCACGTGGATGCAGATTACTTAGCTGATTTTGTAGACTTAGAAACTGCCAAAAAAATTATTGATGCCATGATTGGATTAAATGGATTAAAAAAGTCAATGTAACCACTGAGGAGGAAGATGAGGAGTATAAGGCGCGAGCTCCTATCAATTGGGCTGATATTTTCTTTAAACTAGCTCATTATTGTCATCTGGATAAATATCAGGTTTGGCAACTGACATTACCTCAGTTGGGTTTTTATTTAGAGCAATGCAATGAACATATCGAATTCACTGTGAAGGTTTCAACCATGTCCTTTGGAAGCCTGTTTGGCGGAGGGCTATCCTCCGAGGATCAATCACATGGACAGACCGAGACTAGATCAGATGGAACTTACCTGGATGGCTATAAAGTAGCAGATGAATCAGATATGGAATGGCTTTCCAACGTTTTGGGTTAATACATACTCCTGCTCTGCTCCTGAATGGAGGGGCAGGAGTTTTATTTTATAAGGCAGGTGAGACGATGAATAATGAAATGAGAGCAAGCTTTGCCACTGAACTGCGCGCTTCCATTCAAAGCTCCATTCAATACAGCAAGGAGCTGGAGCGACTTGACTCTCGATTTGGCAATTTGGCTGCTCGGATCAATACGGCGCACAATTCTCTACGTTCCTTTCACAGAGAAGTAAATAGAGACATGGGAAGAAAGCTACACCAACAAATGACTCAGGATGGTAGCACCATGCCTGCAAGCAAGAATATGGGACAGAGGGCTGGAACACTCACTCAGCGAATGCCAGAATTACAATCCCAGATGCAAAGAGTCTCTGATGAGGTGCGAGGAAAAGTAAAACGAGGTATTCAGCTTGAACTGCAGAAGTTAGCAGACAGCATTGAAACATTAGATATTAAATCGAGTCCTAGGCTAAAAAAACACCTCATAAGTCAAATCAATTTGATCAACGAAAAGCTAATTCAAAAGATTAAGAAACAATTCGATCTCCAAGTGGACCATATATTGCAAGAATTTGGGCAAAGTGCGGGGCGCATACAGAGACATAACCGCACCTTGCCGCCGTTTCTCGCTTCTCCTGTCATGTTACATTCATTAGATCATGGTACTGCAGACATGGGCATAGCAGTACCTGGAAAGAAGGCTAGTGCTTCTCCAGCTTCAAACGAGGCGGCTCCTGCTGCTAGTGTAGTGACAGCTATCAACGCTCAAAACGCTGCTATTGCCTCTATTCGCAATAACTTAGCGGTAAGCGGAGCTAAAGACCCTTCCTCACTTCTCTACCAAGCTATTGATATTTTTAATAATATTCAGCAGGAAGAGATCAAGCTATACCGCAGTCTCTCGCTGTTAAAAGATTATCGAGTTGATCCTAATAACGCTCAAAGCTCGGTTGATCAGGGAAAAGTAGCGAGTGCAATTGAAGGGATTAAAGGCTTTGTTCGTCAACAAACTTCTTTTTATGGTCTTTCCTTTAAGCAGCTTTTTGAAGTAGCCTCTATAGGTAGTAAAACACTTACGGAACCAGCAGAGATGAAAAAGCTAGTACAACAGGTAGCACAGATCAAAATAATTGACCCTTCTACTGATATGAAAGCAGTAGCTAACGGCCTGTTGGCTACTAAAGATAAGCTGGGCCTATCCATGCAAGAAATGGATGATAAAATTATTCGTTCTATTGCTGCTGTCACTCAAATGGGAACGGCAAACAGTGAACAAATTTTGCAAATGATTAATAAAGCTGGTAATACTTTCAAATCAAAAACAGACGCAGATATGCTCGTAGGGCTTTCTGCTGCCTCCATTCAAACAAATTCAAATCTCGGAATCTATGAAAAAATCCTGAAACGCTTTGAAACTGACAAAGGAAGAGATAAAGCGAAAGAGCTCGGTGTCAAAACAGAAGAGATGGACCCAGCAACTGGCAGAATGAAAAACAGAAGTGCAGAGTCCATGTATAAGGATTTTGCGGATATGCTTTCTTCCTTGTCTAATAGTGCTGAACGAGATAGGCTGATCGATTCTTTCTTTGGTACCAAAGAAGGAGGGAGGGGTGGCGCTAGTCAGGAAGCCCTTTTAGCTAAAACACATGCAGAGCTTATTACGAAGATGAAAGGCTTTGATCAGTCTACATTTGAGGGAATGCTTCAGCAGTCCCTGCAAAATCCTTCAGTCAATATGAATCGAGTTAATGCAAGCTTAGAAGTAGCCTTGGACGCATTAGTTACTGAACTGACTCCATCTATTAATAAGGTGGCTTATATGCTGATGAATATGGCAGATGGAGTTTCAAGGAATATTCAGCTTTTTGCTAGTTTAGCAGATGTATTGTCTAACGCATTGCTTGGTCTTACACTGATGAAAGGCATCAAATGGGGCTGGCAAAAATCTGGAATTCCCGAAAACTGGGAAAAACAAAGAGAGCGCACTGCTTATGCGGATCGTATGAAAGGGATGGTATCAGACCCTGTAGTAACGAGCATGATGGGAAATGATTTAAAGGGAAATCATAGGAAATTACGCCAGCAGGCAGCAGATTTTCAGGGAAATGAAATCTTTTTAAAACGAATGCAAGAGTTTAATTCCATGAGTAAAGCTCAGCACGAGCATTTTAAAAAATATATAGCCAGCTCTGGACATAAGGTAAATGATTTTCCTACTTTTTTTGCATTGATGGAGGAATCAAAAAGCTGGAAGGAAAAAGGAAAGGTTTCCTATCAAGAAAGATTTAAGCGGAATCGGACTTATGCTAATCGGTTGAAAACGAATCCTGATTCTAATCATCTCATTCAGCCGACATTTTTGAATACTCTGCTGGCAAGTACAGTGGATCGCACTTCCTTTGTGCAAAAAATGGCTTCTAATACAGAATTTAAAAATGTTGCTTCACGCATAGGTGCAATGAGTCAAACTGAATTTGAGGGTTTTGAAAAGCATCTTCAGGAATTACGGAGGAATGGTTCTCCAGCGATCAATAGCATTACGAGTCTACAACAAGCTTTAGATAGTTATCAGAATTCGTTAAGGCAAAGTTCGGCAGTTACACGCAACGCTTCTTCCACCTATCTAGAGCTATCTCATGCGATGCGCAGTATGAATGAGCAAGTTAATCGAAACAAAGTGGGGGACAAGTTTAAGAACTTCCTAAGTGAAACATCCGATCTCGCTAGGGGAGCAGGGGGAGCCATTGGTGGTTTAACAGCTAACATTTTCAAGATGGGGGCACAGCTTGTAGCCATGCTAGCTTTGGCCCAAGCTGCCAAGACAGTAGCCATGAATATAACGACCACAGAAGATCAGCGTCAATTAATGAGTGCGGAAAAAAAAGAGCAAGACATGGTAGGTGTGGCGAACACATTAAGAGTGGCGGGAGATAATGGAGTTTGGAGTTTACCTAACATTGGGAATACTCTTTATCTTATGTATGGGACCTTCATGAATGGCGTCAGTCGCTTCTTTGGAGGAGAAGATACACACTTAGGAGTGGGTCACGCTAAGGAAATGATGGATGGAATTCGCGAAATGTACAATAAACAGGGAGCGAACCTCAAAAATAATGAAGATCTTGCCAATTATCTAAGAGATAATGATATTTCCGAAGAGGAAGCCGTGAATGCTTGGTCTGAGGCAAGTGGCAAGAAAAAAGAAATCCAGGAAAAGAAAAAACAGGCATTTATCAAACAATATGAACGGACTCAGCTTAAGAATAAAGAGAAAGCTTTAATCGAAAAAGAGGCTAAGAAAAGCTACGATGAGAAATATCAAAATGGACTCTTATCCAACATTACCGCAGATGAAGCTAAGATTAGGCTTAAAGAGGGCTTCTCAGAGGCGCAGAAAAAAACCGAGGCAGAGAGCTTACAGGCAGAATTGGATGGTGTGGCTACCGATAGCAAAGCTTTCCTTGATATGAAAGAAGCACAGATAAAACGCTTAGAAGAGGTGTTACAGCGTGAATTGGCAATTTTTGATAGGTATATTGAAGAATCTAAGAAGCGCCTACAAAGCATTCAAAATAAAAATTCTGAAGAATACAAGGAAGAAGAAAAGCGCTATAAGCAATTAATCGATGATCGAAAAAGTACAGAAGAAGAAGGCCAAAAGCAGATAGGTATGGACAGAAAGCTGGAACAGCAAAGACAATTTCAAACAAAGTTTTCTTCTGTACAAAAAAGGCTACAGCAGACAGAACAAGTCGCTCAAGCCAAGGAATTGATGGTTGCAATCAACATGGACAGACAATCTAAGGCTTATATTGGTGCATTACAAAAAATTACAAGCTCCAAAATTAGCGACTTACAAAAGAGACTTAGTGAATTAAAAGCGATGGAGGCGAAGGGGGATCAAAGAGATGAGTTAGCCTTTGCTATTCAGGATTTGAATAACAGCATTTTGAATGAACAGCTTCGCTATAAGGATCTATCGCTATCAAAAATCGGCATTGAGCGGATTGATTTAGAAGAGAAGGCGGGAGATCGGGAAAACGCGTACCTGGCTGAAAAGCTAAGACGAGGAGGAGCACCAGATGATTCCCCTAGACTGCAGGCACTACGTATTGCTTCCGCCAAACAAGAAGTTCAGGACATAAATAAGCTAATCGGGCAATACAAGAAGGATATGGTTGGAAAGAGTCCGGAAGAACAGAAAAAGTATATGCAAGAAATTCGGGATTTAACGAAACAATCTCTACAGGCTCAGCTCGGCATTCTTGAGGAAGTGAAATCGCCTGTAGGTACCTTTAATTTGCCAGATGGTATAACAGCCATGAGCCGTTATGATTATTTGACGAGTGGAAATACGCATCAGTCCTTTACGGTTGGATCAGGTGATGTAGTAGTAAATATCGCATTGCCTAATGTAACCAACAATACCTCAGCAGCACAATTAACAGCGATTGGGAATGGGATCGGTCGTGGCTTATTCACAGGTCGAGTAGGTAGCATACGCGACCAAATGATGATGGGGACGGCAGCTTATCGTTCAAGTTATCCGTAATATTTCGTTATGAAAATGAAGCCCTACCTTATATTGAGGTAGGGTATTTCTTTTACTGAGCAACAAGCATGTCTTTCCTGAATTTTCTCCCATAAAGTCTAATGCCCTAACAAGGAGGTAGTAATATGACTCAGCAAAACAGCTTTCATTCAGAAGATTACATATATAAAAAGCGTCTCTTTTATGATAATGGCATTCGTTTTACCGAGGTAAAAGCAAAGCTTATTAATGATTACAAGCCGCCTTCGCCTAATCTAAAGACACATGTAAATCAAACGCTGTCGTCTTCTGCAGGTTTAATCAGTCATGGAACCTCTCATTATACAACGACGCTTACCTTATTGTTTTACAGTAAAAAGGAATTTGCAGACTGGCTGCAGTTTAGTGGAGCCAAACATCGTTACTATGATGAAAAGGGTACGATTTATGTCGGGATTCTTACCGGGGAACCAGATATTCGAACAGCAGAGATGGAAACAAAATATATTGTGACGATTGGACTTTCTCTTATTCGAAAACAAGAGCATGAATACCGATACAAAAATCAATTCATTGATATGGAGAAGCATTGGGCAAAAACATATGTTGATGAAATGCAACAGAGAGGATTAATTGCCAACTATGAAGATGATGGTGAGGCAATTTCTTACTTCAGACCTGACAAAGTATGCACACGTGCAGAAGGAATCACCTTTTTGATGAGGACCTACCGTCATATTGATCGGATTTTAAGGGGGTATTAATGGTGAGGCGTTGGATTGACATTGATCCACTAGATTGGTTTTATCGGGACTTATTGGAGGCTATTCGTCTTCATTTGGATGGTGAAGGCACACAGAGTTTTATTGATGGGATGTATTATGATGCTTTTGAAAAGGGATATGAGCGCATCGTCAAGCGCTTTGTTACCGTGGATGGACAACAGGAATTTCTCATTCCTGATTATAAGGTACATGATGATAATTCAATTTTTGTGATCGTACATGGAGTAGAGGTTCAGCCCGAGAAGGTAGAGAATGGGAAAATTACGTTGTCCAATCCGATGTCAGGCGGGATTGAAGTTGTCTGTATTGCTTTCGGAAAGCCCAAATATAAGCAGGAAGGCTGTGTATATACTCCCTTTAGCACCTGCGGGGAAAATGCTGTCCGCATGCCATCTGCGGATGTGATGAAAAAATCCCAATATACGTTTAGCCTACGTTTAAAGCCCGAAACTTGTACGGTTTTAGGGGTGAAGCTGAAGCGCAAGCTAGTAGATATTCAACCAGGAGATCATCCAGAACAGAAAATAAAAGAAGCGATTGGCTTTAATCGAGATATATTTGTTATGCACGCAGGGCGAGTGTATCTACCCTACATGTATAATGGCTATCCGGCAAAAGTGACGTATAACTATAAGGTGGGCGGGAAATTCAAAACAACAACAGACACAGTCATAGTAGAGTCAAGCTGTGTACGTTATAATGATCGATTTTTCCCAAAAGTCCAATTAAGAAGATTTGAATTTATGGTATTCCTGCAACGTATGAGAAGAAGCTTTTACAATCGTTTTACAGATAAGGAGTACAAGCCTAATCCATCTCCAACTCGTTACATTGCTGATCAGGATACCTTTTCTGGCAAGTGGTACGAGTCGGATGTGATCGATATTTTAGAGGAAAGATTTTTGGATGGATGCTACGCGTTTCCGCTATATGAGGATGAACGCTTTGAACCCGAGGAATGTATCACGCGTGCCGAAGCAATCGTTTTTCTCAATCGATTCATTGAATGGGCAATAGAAAGATTTAGGTAGGTGACGCAAAATGGCTTTTGTAAGTGATGTGAACTATCCTTCCTCCAGATTACTGGAGTCGATTATGAGACGGATAAATGCGTATGGAACACAGCCACGTGTAATTATTGAGCTAGATAAGCTGTCTTTCGTGCCGGGATTTCGGCAAAAATATGATACGGTACAGTACGTGTATGACTCGGTTGTGGGAAATATGCTGTCCATCGACGGGATCACACCATTAACGAATGAAACAGATGGAACACCAATTACCGCCCCGACTGAATTGATTAATACAACGATGTCAATGCCGATTTTGTCCAGTAAAACGATCAATGGTAAGAAGAATGACAGTACTCATATAAATGGGATGCTGATTACGGATTGGCATGACTCTGATCCAAGGTGTTCTAGAAAAAGACATAAAGGGATCGATTTGGATTGTGAAAAAGGAGACCATATCCATGCTGTATGGGGAGGCCGTATCGTGCAAGCAGGCTGGATAAATGGGTACGGTGCTGCGGTGTACATTGATCACGGGAACGGCTGGTCTACTCGTTACGCTCATATGAAACCGAATCACCTGCTGGTTACAAAAGGAGAAACGGTTCATGCAGGGCAACCGATTGGGATTGGTTGGAATTCGGGACTCGTGATTAAAGGCGGGGGAGGTGACGGTTCCCATCTTCATTTTGAGGTGCGGCAAAATGGTCAGGACCTAAATCCAGAGCCATTTCTACGGGGTGAGAAGGTCATTCAGGCTCCGGCACGTATCCTGTCACCAACCCAAAAATCCGTGCAATCAGCAGGTACCGCGATTGAATATTCAATGGAAGCCACTGCCTATCATCCAAAATGTACGGGGTGTACAGGAATTACAAAAGGGGGAACGGATGTTAGTGTCTGGAAAAATGACAAAATCATCGCTGTCGATCCCTCTATCATACCTCTAAAAAGTAAAGTAGAGGTAATTGTCGATGGCGTTAGCTGGGGAGAATATCTGGCTGATGACATTGGTGGAGCCATCAAGGGTAATAAGATTGATATTTTAATGGAAAATGATCAAAAGTGCAGGGCATTTGGCAGAAAACAAGTTCTTGTTCGGGTGAAAAGCTGGGGAGATGGTAGGACACGCAAGTCAGATGGTACAATTGATCATGCCGTTACCAGCTATCAATTTAATCGGACAACTGAAAAGATTTCCTATCATAAGGATTTTACTGCCAAAAAGACGGCATTGGACCCTGCTAAATATACAGAGATAGCAGGTGCCGAGCAGTACATTGACTACGATTCCCACAATAAATCCTATCATCTTCTTGGATTTAAGAAAACCAACGCGGCCGGACAGATTAAAAAGTTTACGTTTGAGCATGACTGGTTTAAGGCTGGCAGTTTAGGCTGGGCTTACATGGCCAATATGGAAGTGGAAGATGTGGTTCAGGTCAAGGTGGATGGGATCACAGTAGCTACGATAAGGGGTGTAAATGCCAAGTACGGTATCGCATATCCACCATCTATTCCTGTTCCAAAAGGAAAACACAAAATCGAATTTTCTTTATCCAATCCTTCCAAAGCTTCTACTGGACGTTTTGGCATTCTTTTCTTAAAAGCACGTGAATTCGATGTTGAATCAATTAACAGGAAAACGGTTTGGGATTATGAAGATACGATGAGTTCTGCGAAGAATTGGATTATGTATCAGCAAGCAGATATTCAGGATAATGGTGCATATCAGACCGTTACGACTAACGGAAAAGAAGCAGGCCTAGAACGAGTGGGCAGGGTGAAAAGCTTCCCATTTACCATTCAATTTAAGGTGAAGGTTGATAAAGCTTCCCAAGGGAAGGTATATATTTCTGATGGAAAAAAAGGGTATCAAATCGAGATTACCGACGCAGGGATCAGTACCAATGGTGGAGCATATCAAGTGGACAATAAAAAGGATTTTGTGGAGTATGTTGTTGTTTGTCATAATGAAACGGATATGGATGTCTATGTTAAGAAGCAGCTTCCTGATGATCAAGAAAAGTGGGAAAATACAGGTGTGCGCGGAACAGCGGTTCCTTATGGGACAAACCGTATTTTGTTTGCCGTTACAAAGGGAGCTATACACCTTGCTGATGTGAAGTATGCGTTTAGTAATTATGCAATCGAACAGTTTGCTACTCACATTGAGAATACGTACAAAGAAAAGTGGTATGAGGTGGGGAGCTTTCAATACGAGGATACGTTCGTCTTAGAAGATGACATCATGTCATGGGAGGTGAACTCACATCTAGATACCTCCTCTGCAACTGCTGCTATTACGCTAAATAACGCGACGGGGAAATATTCTCCTACATTTGAGAGAAATACAATTTTT
>NZ_LSSO01000208.1:0-143823 GCF_001645205.1 Brevibacillus sp. SKDU10
AGAGGTGATGCGTTGGGCAGCGGCCTTGGAACAGCATTCGGAGCATCCTATTGCTACAGCTATTTTACATCAAGCTAAAAAATGGGAATTAGAACTTCCTGCTGTAGAATCCTTTATCATGCATGCTGGCAGTGGAATTGAGGGGGTTGTTGAAGGGAAGCGCATCTATGTGGGAAATCCATCCTTTATTAAGGGACTCGGAATAGGTCTTGAGCAGGTGCAAGGCTTGCTTACAACGAAAGAAAAGGAAGGAAAGACGAATGTTCTTATTGCTTCCGAGCACCAGCTGCTAGGACTCATTTCAGTATCAGATCAGCTTCGACCTGAAGCTAGGGAAACGGTTGAAACATTAACAGAGGCAGGTGTTGAGGTAGCGGTCGTTACTGGAGATAACAAGGGTGCGGCACGGTTTATGGCGGAGCAACTGGGAATTACACAGGTGTATGCGGAACAAATGCCGGACATGAAATATATACAGGTAGAGCGCCAGCTTAAAGCAGGTCGTAAGGTAGCGATGATTGGTGATGGGATTAATGATGCCCCAGCGCTAACACTAGCCGATGTAGGGATTTCGATGGGCGTACACGGTACCCAAATTGCTGCGCAAGCGTCTGATGTGGTATTAATGTCAAATGATCTGCGCAAAATTGCCGATGTTATGCGGTTAGGTCAAAAGGCAGTACAAGTGATCCGGGAAAACCTAATCATTTCTACAGCGATTAACAGCGCTGCTATCCTCCTTGCTTTATTAGGCGTGTTGGGTCCGGTATTTGGTGCTTTCGTTCACAATATTACTTCGGTATTGGTGGTATTAAACTCTGCCAGACTCATCGGTTTTTTATCTACACCTAAAAATTCGCGTCCATCTTCTCCGCATCATGGAGCACATTCATCAGCCGGGCATGCTACTGATACAGGAAAGCTTCAATCTATAAATAAATTTGTTGGATTGTAAAAAGAGCAGATGGAAGCTGTACAAGGGATAGTGCTACGGTCAGGTTATCCCTCGCAGTCAACATCTGCCTGCTCAGTATCAATGAACTTTGTTTCCCTCATCCAGCAATTGACTAACAGTAACAAACTTATATCCTTTAGAACGTAAATCAGTAATGAGCTCCTGTAAGGCTTTTAAGGTTTGCTTTTGATTCATCCCGCCATCGTGGAAGAGGATGATATCCCCTCGGGAGGTATGCTTTTTAACACTGTTCACAATAACAGATGAGGTGCGAGCTAAGGACCAGTCTCGCGGATCAACCGACCAATAGATGATATCATAACCCGACAATTGCACAGCATTCATCACATCAGTGGTAATCACACCCCCTGGCGGACGATAGTATTGGGGGAGGACACCTGTAGCCTTGTATATGGATTTTTCAGCTTGTTTAATTTCATCATAGATCTCTTGCTCGGTTAATTTGTTTAGATCGTAATGATGATACCCATGGTTTCCGATTTCATGGCCAGCTTTTTTTATCCATTGCATAATGACAGGATGTTTATCAGACTGGGAGCCCAAGACAAAGAAGGTGCCAAGAATACCGTTCTTATGCAGGGTTTCTAGAATACGAGGTGTATAGATTGGATCTGGACCATCATCAAAGGTTAAAGCCACCACCTTTTTTTGCGTTTCAATTCGGTGGATAGGCTCATAGACCATTCGATTGGCAAAAAGACCAACAGAACCTGATGAAGTTACCCCTAACCATGCTAAACCTATGAGGGTAAGGCAGCATGTAAAGCTTCTTGCCAATCGCTTCTTCACGGTGAAATCACTCCTTTCTTCAGTCATTTACTTCCTTAGGTTGACCGAACAGGGATAAGAACATGCTGGAAGAAAAGCGCAAAGTTTGTCGGATATGATATCATGGAGGGAAAAAGTTAAGGGCGAGAGGAGTGACATGACGTTGGAAAAAAGCGGATTGCTGCATGGACTAGCACATACCTATCAAGGAAAAGAACAACCTGTCGATTATTATCTTCATATAAATGAAGAAAAAATAAGCCTGAATGAGTGGATTGGACAACAAATTTCGATTCAGTATGATGGACAAAAAAATTGTATTGCTTGTGGACGCAAAACCAATAAAACCTTTAATAGTGGTTACTGTTATCCTTGTTTTACGAAACTACCAGAGAACGATCTTTGTATTGTCAAACCGCATGAATGTCATTTTGACCAAGGAACCTGTAGAGATGAGAGCTTTGGAGAATCACATTGCATGATTCCGCATTATGTATATCTGGCGCTCTCTAGCGATGTCAAAGTGGGACTTACCCGTAAGAACAATGAGTTAAAACGTTGGGTAGATCAAGGAGCCATTCGGGCTATACCGATTGCAGAGCTTCCAACACGTCGAATGGCAGGAGAGCTTGAGGTGCATCTCAGCCAATTCATGCCAGACAAAACCAACTGGCGCAAAATGTTAAAAGGTGAGGTAAAAGAAGCTGATCTAATTCAACTTCGGGAAGAAGCTTATGAGAAATTTCCGGAAGAGTTTAAGCCATTCCAATTGCGTGAAGACGAGTGGATCGATATTGCCTATCCAATCTTAGAAACCTTGTCCAAAATTAATTCTTTATCCTTGGACAAGCTCGAATGCGTTTCTGGAAAGCTACTTGGTGTAAAAGGTCAATATTTAATTATGGATATTGGAGTTTTCCAGGTAAGAAAACATGCCGGTTACCATGTAACGGTGAAAACTGGATAAACCCAAGCAACGGCAAAAACCATGGTCGAACAGGATCATGGTTTTTTTTGCTGTGTAAAGGCCGCTTCTACTCAGGCACGCTACTTCTAATGTTCATTGAAATATCACACAGGATGTAAGGCGTATCCAATGGATATTGTGAAATGGAGACTCATATACTTTCTGAAAAAGATAAGAGGTGTTTTCAAATGGACAAATTCTATCGTGATACGTGGGTAGAGGTCAATTTGGACGATATACGGACCAATATAGGGACCTTTCGACAGCATATACCTGAAAAAACTCAAATCATGGCAGTAGTGAAAGCAGACGCATACGGACATGGTTCCGTAGCAGTCGCAAGAGAAGCCCTAGCGGCAGGTGCTACCGCTCTAGCCGTTGCGTTTCTAGATGAAGGCATTGTCCTTAGAAAGGCAGGCATCAAGTGTCCCATACTGATCTTAGGCTATACACCTATAAGAGCAGTGCAAAAAGCATTTGAATGGAACATCTCATGCACTGTGTTCCAAACGAATTGGATAAAAAAAGCGGAAAAAATCTTAAGCAAGAAACAGGGAAGGAAGAAAGCCAATAAGCATGGAGATAACCATGCAGATAAAAATGAAGACAAATCAAAAGCAAAGAACGCTCAAGATAAGCAGGACATAGCCGCACAGGAGCGTAAACGCTTGTCTGTACATATCAACATCGATACAGGTATGGGACGGATTGGTGTAAGGACAAAAAAAGTACTTCTTTCTGTGGCGAAAGGTGTCTATAAAAGTGATGTGTTTCAATGGGATGGCATTTATACTCATTTTGCCACGGCAGATTCACAGGATGTCACTTATTTGAATCAGCAATTCGAAAGATTCCAAGACTATTTAGAATTTTTAAGGAAAAAAGGATTTGAACTACCTGCTATTCACTGCTGCAATACTGCTGCTGCGATGACTCATCCTGAGTGGGGATTTAATTATATTCGACTAGGAATTGGAATGTATGGATTATATCCATCTGTCTATATAAAATCATTACATATACTTAATCTAAAACCTGCTCTTCAAGTAAAAACCCGTGTTTCAAATGTGAAGTTTATGCAAAAGCCGTTTGGCATAAGCTATGGTGTTACCTATATCGCTTCACCAGGGGAACAGATTATTACTCTCCCGATCGGTTATGGAGACGGTTTTTCGCGTTTGCTTTCGAATAAGGGAAGCGTCCTGTTACAAGGAAAGCGATTTAGCGTGGTAGGCAGGATAACGATGGATCAATGTATGGTAAGTGTAAATAAAATCAAGGCAAAAGTAGGAGATGAGGTTGTTATTTACGGTCGATCTGGCAAGGAAGAGATCACACTTGAAGAAGTAGCCGAACTAATAGGAACGATTAATTACGAAATCGCCTGCATGCTTAATTATCGATTACCGCGCGTTTATACCAAACAAAATAAAATCGTCTCCGTACGTAATTTATTAGCATCAATAAATCCTAAGCCAAGAAAACATATGAAAAAGTAACAGAGCCGATATGGATGGCTTTTTTGTTCCATGATGACTGGATATTTTCGAAAGGGTGGTACTTTACATTTATTCAGCATGTGCATATTCGAATATGGGGGTGAACACTTAATCCACCCTAGATGGTTGATTTTATGATACGTTAACAGATGTCATCATAACGTCGTTGATACTTTTCTTTTTTGAGACTCTTTGATGAAAGATATATTTTATTAGAGATATTAATAATCCTCGGCTTTCAATGTCCCTTTCATAAAAGAAAGTAAATCAATCTATTATTTTTTGTTGTTAATTACAAATATATACAATAAAGTTAGAATCAAGTTAAGATTGATAAAGGAATCAATGGGATTATTTATAAATTATGGAAGGGGATTAACATGAGTGTAAATCTGACTTTCACAACATTGGGGGAACTGATAAAGGAGAAAAGGTTATCTTTAGAAATGAGCCTATCAGATTTAGGAAGAGTGACTGGGGTTAGTAAGGGGGTTATTTCCAAAATAGAAAGTGGTGAGACTAAGCGCCCAGAGCTACGAACTTTAAAACCAATCGCAGATGTTTTAGAAATTACTTATGAAGAAATTATTGATCTTTATGTTGATATGCAATTACGTGATGATGTCTTAGAGGGTTTTTTAGCAGAAGCTATTGAAATTGCAAATATTTCATTGCTCACAAAGGTAGCTAAAAAATTCCTTGAAAACCCAAAGAAAGATACGTATACCTTATTAGAAGAATTATATAACCTAACAGCTTCTCTTAAAAACAATGAAGTGAGAGTATCACTTTACAATACAATTATTAAGTATGCTAGAGCGCATGGAGAGTCGCAGTACATAGCCAAAGGGTTATATCAAAAGTATATGATCGAGAGAGGAGAGCTTAAACATTTAGAGGAATCTTTCAAAGTTGGGGAAGAGGTTCTGCATTATGTGGATTTTCTTTCCCAAGAAGAAAAAATCACTCTCTACTATAGAATGGCACTTCATGCACATAATATTAAAAAATACTACAAATGTGTAGAGTTAGGGAAAATGGGGATACAAGAAGATGAAACAAAAAATGATCTTAAAGAAAGTGTAGCATTGGCAATGTGTAATTCTTTTGTAGAATTCAAAGACCATGCCAGTCTCCATCTACATTTAGATGAATGTGAAAAAAAGGAATATCGTTTTATTATTGAATGTATAAATTATTATCGAGCAATTATTCTTTCACAAAGAGGTGATTATGAAAAAGCCATTCCTTTGTTGCAGGAATGTTTAGAAGAGGTTAAAGGCATTAGACGCTTGTATCGATTAAACAGGCTGTTAGAAGCTCTATCTAAAGTAAGAAATATCGAACTAATCAGAGAAATAATACAGTCTGAGGAAAACCATTTTTCATTTAATCCAGTGACACCACATCAATATGCCCAGATAGGTATGTACTATAAATTTACAGGAAATTTTCTTATTGAAAATGGGCAATTCGATTTGGGTATAGAACAACTTCTTCAGAGCATATCCTATTATGCTATGATAGGCTCTTATAAGGATATTATTGAATGTTCGAAGGAGATATTTTATTATCATGCCCTTTTCAAGAAACATACTAAAATTGAAATTGCAGGTAGGTTAAACGAATTGTATAATGAAGTTACCATGGGAGAAAAGAGGGAATAATGATGAAGAAAATTGTAATTTCTACTATTATCTTTTCAACCTTCTTATCACTTACATTTCTTGCATGTGATAAATTTACGGAAGTTTATCCAGAGAAGTATTCAGCTTCAAAAGTTTATAACGAAGACCCCGGACATTAATCATTTGAAATTTTTCTAGTGGACACCACACTTTTTTACAGAGTGGTGTTCTTTTTATTTATAACAAAGTGTGAATTATGTAATAATTTGTCAAATTTTGTTGAACGTTTCGATCTTTTTTATTTTGCAGAAAAAACAATACGATTGGTAAAATAATGCTCAGGAGGAAAAAGGAGGTGTCATCTTCAAGATATATAACTTTACAACTAAAAGGAGCGTTCCCGTTAGTTTGCTGACCATCGGAACGCCCCCACCTTGAGCAACAATAAATGTTACTCAAGTTCATTTTACCACTCACTTACAGAATATGAAAACAGAAAATTTCAAATCGAAAGATGATCTACAGAAGCTTATTGAACTCCTCCGTTGTAGGTTAGAGATGCTGTATTACAAAGAAGGCTCATTCGTACACCTAACCGTACTACAGCTGAGCCAACAACTAGATAAGTACATCGTTTTGTTTAAGAAGATTAGACGCTAGTTGGTCGATATGAATATGCTGTACGGGAAACTTTACAACGCCCAGTAGGGGGAATAATTATATAGCCGTTTTTTAGCTATTCACTAAAGACCTCCTAGGAGGTTTACAACATGTTAATATGAGACAATTCATTTCCTTTAGTTGAAATTGAAATCTCTAAAGAAAACGAAAAGAAATCAATATCAGACATTGCTTATAATCAAGAACCACCATCAGATAAGATTTACGTTTCGATCAAGTATAGGCGATGCTAGCTAAAAAGATGCTACTCGGATATCGCTACTACAACCCTAATGCTGTAAAATCCAGAGAATAAGAGGAAATAAAAGGGGGTTGAATATCCCTAAAGAAAATTGGATTGTAAAAATAAGGTAAATACAATATGATGTAAAGAGAGGAATTAAAATGAAAAAAACATGCAAATTTGTAACTGCTCTATGCTTAACAGGATTCTTAGCAACTTCCCTCACTCCATCAGCAGTATTTGCACAAGAAGATGCTACAACCTACGTTAATGAACAAGGTTTGAAGTTTCAAACCTTAGAGGTAGATACTGAAGCTCTTTCAATCGTTACTAAAAATTTGAAAACTGTTAGAGAGAATGTATTTTTGGATGAGGATGGTTTTTATCACCTAAAACCTGAGTTAAAAGAGCTACTGGGTGGAGAAGAGTATGAATTCTTTGTAAAATCCAACGAAAAAATTAATCAACTTATTAAAGATGGGATCATTAAAGTTGATGAAGATGGTCAGATTATTAAAAACGCTAGCAAATCGAAAGTAAAAGCTTCCGAAGATGCTTATGAAGAGTTTGAATATTATTGGTGGGGTACGCATTATGTTCTAAATAGAAAACAAGCTGATAACATGCAAGAATCATTAGAGAATGCGGTAGACACATATGATTATTATACTATTGCTTTAATTATTATTCCCGAAATGTATTACACGAAACTTCTCTCTCTTACAACAGAACTACTTAGTAAACGCGCTAGTAGCATAGCTAAGAAGATAGATAAAAACAAGACCAAAAAAGGTGTTTATATGGATTTTGGTTGGGATGGATTAACAACTAATATTTACGGACGTTAATTTAACTGCATTAAAAGCCGCATACTTGCGGCTTTAGTTCATTTTAGGAGGTTGTTAGGATGAATGTAACCGTGATGAATATTGGTTTGTTTCTAGCCATTGTAATATTTTTAATTTCTTTATTTATAAAAAATAAAAAAATTCCCAAAAAATCATATGTTATAATCTACATAGTCAACATTATTATTCTGTGTGTTGTATTAGGTAACTATTTCTACAACACCCCTAGTGGAGCTGGTTCTATTGTTATACCTATTTTTTATATTCTGGTTATCTTATATCACCTCCATCTAATTATAAGAGCATTAAGAAACAATTACTTGAAATAATTTGTTCCTGATTATCAAACGTCCGAATTCTAATATTCGGACGTTTTGCCGGTATTAGCTATTATTTATCCTTTTTTCTTATAAATTACTTATTCTGCGGCTCCTGTCCACTTGCAACCCTTACCCGATCAGCAAGTTTCCCAAGATATTTAGCTTACCCCTTCATTCCCATTGTGTCACTAACTTTCCATTGTGTTTTCAATATTAAAATGATCTTATCTGCAAGCATTCTATCCATCGTTGTTTCCTCCTTCATCATTGCATTCCAAAAATCTTTTTCCATACAGTTCATGTCCACATTACCGTTAATACCAGTCACTTTCCACAATGGGAATCTTGACAGCTATTGTTGGAGAGTTTGGGTTACGTATGAAACAACAAGATATAATGGAGGACATGATTGCGCCTGCAAAAAAGCTGAACGAGCTTTTCAAAAAATCAAATCAAAATCTCCTAAGAATCTACAAAATTTTCTACCAATCCAAGAAGTAAGTGAAGCATCGTAAAATTACAGAACTGCCTTTTTATGGGCGGTTTTTTATTAATAGATAGTTTATATTTTATTAACTTATAGGAGGCGATAAAGTTGGCTGAGTATTTTTTTCAAGTGTTGTATGCTGGTTTGTTAATTGCTATTGCTTTTGGGATTAAGGAACTGAACAAACAAATTAAAACTGTAATTGAATTACTTAAAAAAAATCATAGCAAAGAGTAAAGCAAGATTTTGGCGTTACTTACTATTTATATGGAGTCCTGTTAAACATATCTTATACGTCTTAATGTCCGATCTCAAATTCGGGCGTTTTTGATATGTTTATATAGTACAAAATCATTGTTTTAAGAAAGCATCGAAGAATAATTTAAAATAATGTTGATAAATTCTTTCTGTTGACTTGATTTGTGGTTGAGTAAGGGTCTGGTACTTTATATTAAAAGGATAAAAAAGGGGATGATACAATGGGCATTGTTTCATTTTTCAATATCGTTAACACAGTAGGTATCCTGTTGATTGTGCTACTATTAGGCATCATGTTTTTCAGAAAAAAAACCGACACCAAAAAAAATATATACGTAGAGGTACTGTTTCTTGTTTTCTTAATTGGGTTTGACGTATACATGTTTTTAAACGATCAAACAGCAATTAAACCTTTAGCTGTATCTTTACTAACAATCGCTGCTTGCCTTCAAATAGCAAAACTAACTAAGAGTGTAAGAAAAAGCAACTAAGCAAAAGGGCTTTATGTGGGTCTTGATAATAGTCATTATGTAAACAAGCGTCCGAACTCAAATTCGGGCGTTTTTGATATGCTTATATAGTAGAAAATCATTGTTTTAAGAAAGCATCGAAGAATAATTTAAAATTGATGTTGATAAATTTTTTCTGTTGACTTGTTTGCGGTTGAGTAAGAACTGTTCTGGTACTTTATATTAAAAGGATAAAAAATGGTATAATATTCATATTGAATATCTTTTAGGAGGTATTCCTTTTATAAATAAAAGATTACAAGTTTTCATATCTTCTACTTTATAGTATATCAACTGTTTTTTTCTTAGCATATAGACACAATGGAAATTAGATACGTAAACTAAGTGTTGAAGGTAATGGATAAAAAATATTTTCACCTAAAGATGATGAAACATTTAAAAGAAAGCTATGTTGTTTTTTGTTTATTTTATGTTTTTATCGTCTTATCAATAAAGTACGAAATGTTATTTTTGTCAGTGATGGAACGTGGTATTAATCACATACCAGTAAAGGGGAATATAATGTGTCGAAAAACGCAATAAACAATAGACTGTAGTAATAGGGCAAAATATCCACTAACCGGGATATCCTTCTGTGCAGAATGTGGAGGTGCGATGGTTTGTCAAAAGAAAACATCCGAATGGCGAGGGAAAAGATATACGTCTAGATACTATAGATGCTCATCTACTCAAAACGATGGTGATAGAAAGTGTACTCAAAATGGAATAAATGCTGAGAAACTTGAAAAAACTATATATGACGATTTACTCGAAGAATTTATAAAAATGAAAGAAGGAAAATATGTTATTGACAACGAAATTGAGGTTAGATCGCATAAAGAGAGAGTAGAGAAGCTGAATAAGGAAAGAGAACAGCTAAAAAAGAAGCGGGTTTAGATTGTAATGAATATGGATTTATTTGATGATGAGGGAAGCCCAGAAATATTACTGGGGCTGAAGCAGAAAATCCAAACATTAGAACTAAGAGACAAATAATTTGAGTCAGAAAACCATGATAAAAATGTCTCCTAAGGTTAAAGATGTAATTGAAAGTATGAAGGCTATAGATTTAGAGGATTTAGGAGCCTTAAAAGTATTATTCCATGATGTAATAGAAGAGGTGAGGACTTTTGACAAACGCACCAAATATTCGTTTGTATAGTTACGCAAAGTGCGGCACATGTCGCAAAGCTAAACAATGGCTGGATACCAATGAGGTTACATATACAGAAATCCCAATTGTTGATACTCCGCCATCGAAAGAGGAATTGCATCAAATCTGGCAAAATAGCGGGTTGGATATTCGTAAATTTTTTAATACTAGCGGTCAATTCTATCGTGAGCTGAACCTGAAGGAGAAGCTGCCAACAATGTCAGAGGATGAAATGCTAGAGCTGCTCGCATCCAATGGTAAGCTAATTAAGCGGCCTCTTATCACAAATGGGTCAAAGACAACACTCGGTTTTAAAGAACAAACCTTAGAAGAAATGTGGGGCAAATAACCCAATTTTCTAGTCAAAAATGGAAGAGTCAGATACCGATTTTCATTACAATCGGGCAGCATACATAGAGATTGAGGATCATTGTCAAACAAAAACCACTGTTTAATAAAAATTATTACAAATTAATATTGACTATAATCTATTGGTTTTGATATCATAACTCTTGTAGATAACATTTACTATTCCTTAAGGAGGTAATATATATGGCACAACGTATTATTGGTCTTCAAGCTCCTGATTTTTCAATGGAAACAGTATCCGGTGACGGAAAAGAATTCGGTCGCGTTTCTCTTTCTGACTATAAAGGTAAATGGTTGGTATTGTTCTTCTATCCACTAGATTTCACTTTTGTATGTCCAACTGAAATTATCGCTTTGAGCGATGCATATGAAGATTTCAAAGATTTGGATGCAGAGGTACTAGGTGTATCTGTTGACTCTGTACACTCTCACAAAGCTTGGATCAACACTCCACGCGACCAAAACGGTCTTGGTGGTTTGAACTACCCGCTTGCTGCTGACTTCAACAAAACAGTTGCTCGTTCTTTCGGCGTGTTGGATGAAGAATCCGGTGCAGCTTACCGCGGTCTATTTATCATCGATCCAGAAGGCGTTGTTAAATACCAAGTAGTTACTGACATGAACGTAGGACGTTCTAACGACGAAACTCTACGTGTTCTTCAAGCTCTACAATCCGGCGGACTTTGCGCAGCTAACTGGCGTCCTGGCCAAGCTCATCTAAAAGGATAATTTCTGATTTAGATTGGGTATCGTGTACACAAACAAAAGGGTCTAACTTTACAGTGTTAGGCCCTTTTCTATATTAAAGGAGGCATGAACCATGCGTTTACGTGAAGAACTTCCAGATTTTCCAGGCATCACAGAATGGGTAAACGGTCAAGTTTCTAAGGCTGATTTGCAGGGCGAAAGAGCAGTTCTTGTACATTTCTGGTCCGTTAGTTGTTATATGTGCAAAGAATCTCTACCACAAATAAACGAGTGGCGTGAAAAATATGCAGATCAGGGCTTAAAAGTGATTGGTATTCATATGCCGCGTTCCGAATCTGATACAGATATTGCGAAAATTAAAGAAACCATCGCTCAATATGAGCTTACTCATCCAGTAGCGATTGATAACGAAATGACAACAACTGATGCGTTCCAAAACGAATACGTTCCTGCCTACTATCTGTTTGATGAGACAATGGCACTTCGTCATTTCCAAGCAGGCGAAAAGGGCCTAAATATGGTCAAAAAACGTTTGCATCGAATTTTGGGTATTGAAGAGGATTAGGGTCCTTACGTGTCCAATTATGTAGAGGGGAAACTCTAAGAAGACCCCCGTTGCTCATAAACTCCAGAGAAGAGGAGCAATGTCGGCATTGCCGTCACCAGAAGTCTTGGATAAACATCCGAGCGTTCTACGAAAAAAGGAGGAAGTTAGATGGAATTTCCAAAAGAGTTACGTTACAGCGAAGAGCATGAATGGGTACGTGTAGAAGGCAACAAGGCTTATATCGGTATTACTTCTTTCGCTCAGTCCGAACTAGGTGACATCGTATTTGTTGAATTGCCAGAAGTAGGCTCTACCATCCAACGTGATGAACCATTCGGTAGTGTAGAATCTGTTAAAACCGTATCTGAACTATATGCTCCAGTTACTGGTAAAGTTTTAGAAATTAACGGTGCTCTAGAAGACGAGCCTGAATTGGTAAACACATCTTCCTATGACAAAGCTTGGATGATCGTGGTTGAGTTGTCTGATTCCAGCGAGTTGGATAAGCTTATGGATGCGGATAAATACGAGGCAATGGTAAAAGAATAATCAATAGTGCTTACTAACGTTATGAACAAAAAGATCGGTTATAGGAAACCGATCTTTTTTTGCTTTCGTAACCTTTTTGCAAACATTACAGAGTGATACTCTTTTATAATGAAGAAAAGGTATGTAGTTTAGTTGGAGGTTTTCTAACATATGGTTATGAATTTGAGACAGTGGAGTGCTGGTGTACTGTTGTTAGGCTTATTGGCAGGGTGTACACCTGTTGCTTCCCCGAATGAATTATTGAAGGCTCCCACTTTAAATAAAAATCAAGAAGAAGTAAAAAAGGCGGTACTAGCTAATTTGCCGCAAGGAAGCTCGCTTATGATTCCACGCAATAATTCTGGTGAAAATGGAGCCATTATCGAAAAAGACTTAAATGGCGATGGAAGTAATGAAGTCGTAGCTTTTTATAAGCAAGGCGAATATAACGTGGGATTTATTGTGATGCAAAAAACAGAGAATAGCTGGCAAAAGGTTGGACAGATCGAGGAGACGGGTCAGGATGTCGATTATGTGGCCTTTGAGGATGTTTCAGGAGATAAGGAAAAAGAGATTTTCGTTAACTGGATGGCAAATGAGGATGTAGACAAAGAGTTTGGCGGATACAAGTGGAAAGATGGACAAATGAGTCAAATTTTAAAAACATCCTGCAAGGAAGCTATCGTAGGGGATTTAGACAAGACAGGGGTATCAAAGGCCTATGTGTTCAAGCTGGATCATGACAAAATGAAAGCCCCTGCGGAAGTGTACCAGTATGACAAAGCGACTTCGAAAATGAAAATGATTCAGCAGTTGGGATTAGATTGGTCGATTAATGGGTATGAAAATATTTTATTAGGCAAGGCACATAAAGAGCAAAATGGGATATTTTTAGATTCAGGTGTCGGGGCTCATTCAGGGCAAACGGCACTATTGGTCAGTAACAAGGGGAAGCTGACACAGGTAGACCTGACGAATTATGATAACGTAATGTTTAAGCCTTATTCTACTTTTAGCAAGGATATTAATAATGATGGAATTATCGAAATCTCGACATTAGTACAGCCGGTGGGAACAGAAGATTTGGCCATGGTTGATACGCCTTGGATTACAGAGTGGTACCAATGGAACGGTCAAAAAAACCTGATCAAAGTAAAAGAATCCTATGATGACGTTAGCAATGGATTTCAAATAAATATACCAAACTACTGGTTCGGACATTACACGATCAAGCTGGTAACTACAAAGGAAGCAGGAGCGATCACCTTTTTATACCTAGATTCTCAGGGAAAGCCATCAGCCGAGTTGTTTACCATTGATCCGATTAAAAAAACAGAGTGGGCGAGTAAAGAGAAGGAGTTGAAACAACAAAGAAAAGAGTATAGCGTTATAGATGAAAACGGTGAAAACATCTTTATTGCTCGATTTCCGACTGATATGAGCAGTGTTCCAGCAAAGGAACAACCTATTTATCGAAAAATGCTATTTAATTTGCAGCAGATCCAAGAGGTATTTCGAAAAATATAGATGAATAGCAGGGCATCTAGGTACAAGGCAGAAAGGAGCAAGGAGAGATGAAAGTACTATTGCTAGAGGATGAGGAATCCATCCGAGGATTTGTGCGAATTCAATTTAAACGAAATGGGTTTGAAGTATTAGAGGCGGAGACTGGCGAAAAGGCGTTGGAAATTGCTAAAAAGGAGCCTGATATCGCTATAGCTGTATTAGATGTAATGCTTCCGGGCATCAGTGGTCTGGAGGTTTGTCAGGAATTACGGAAGATGTACCCGCAATTGGGGATTATTATGCTTACTGCTAAAGCTCAAGAAGTAAATAAGATAGAAGGATTAAACTTAGGAGCAGACGATTACATTACAAAGCCCTTTAGTGCCGCCGAGCTGATTGCCCGAATGAATTCGCTGAAACGACGGGTAGAAACGATACCTTCCACTGTAAAACCAGGTGAATTGATTACTTCTGGCCCATTTACCCTGCGATTGACGGATCGAAAAATGATCAAAAATGGGCAAGAAATAGATTGCACGCCCAAGGAATTTGCAATTATCCACTTATTAATGGAACAAAAGGATCGTGCAGTCAGTCGCGATGACATCCTAAATGAAGTTTGGGGAAAACATTACATTGGGGATTTAAAGGTAGTAGATGTCAACGTAAGACGCATCCGCCAGAAAATCGAGGATGACCCCTCAAAACCGAAATATTTGGAGACAGTCTGGGGATTTGGTTATCAGTGGAAAGAAGGAACGTAAAATATGTATGGAATAAAAAAACGTCTAGTCATGAATTTTACCTTTGTCGTATTAATGGTAATTCTAGTACTAGGAAGCTCGTTTGTTATAGGAGTGCGTAGTTTTTATTATGGTGGTGCAGAACAGGCGCTTCTTAGCCGTATAAATGTGTCTACGAACTTTTATAACAAATACATTCAATATTATAATTTGCAAAGTAAAGCAAAATATATTTTCGAGCATACGTCACAGGATGATCTCGCACATGTTGAAGTCATTGATTTAGATGGCAATGTGATTTTAGACTTTAACGGTTTCACCAAACGCAAAAGTGTACTTACGCAGGATGTACAGGATGCATTAAAAGGTGACACAGGGATTTGGTTGGGAAAAAGTGAAGATACAGGAGAACATATTCTTGCAGTATCTAAGCCGCTCACCTTTTATGATTCAACAGCAGGAGTCCTGCGTTATGTGACCTCTGTTGAAGAGATCGACAAGGTTGTGAACCAGATTACACTGCTTGTGTGGAGCATCGGCGCTGGTCTGGTTCTTTTATCTCTAGTCTTAAATTTGATTTTATCTAAGCGAATTATAAGTCCTATCGTTGAGCTTACGGGTGCGGCTAAGTCAATGGCAAAAGGTGATTTTAGTCAACGGGCTAGGCAGGTAGGAGATGATGAGATTGGAACGTTGGCCGAAACCTTTAACTATATGGCGAGCGAATTAGAGAAGGCTGAGGAAATCAAGAACGACTTTATTTCTTCTGTCTCCCATGAACTGCGAACTCCCTTGACCTCTATTAAAGGCTGGTCTGAGGTGGTTTTGACGGGTGACATGGAAGACAAGGAAGAGACACGCCTAGCCATGCAGATCATTGTGAAGGAAACGGATCGACTAACTGGATTAGTAGAACAATTGCTAGACTTTTCCCGCTTGCAGGCAGGAGGAATGGAGATCCATAAGACAGAGCTAGAGGTGAATCAGCTTTTATTGGATGTCCAGCAGCAGTTTTCTGCTCGTGCCTTCCAAAAGGAGATTAAATTGCTGACAGAAACTCCAGATGAACCCTTGCGCGTATTAGGAGACGAGAATCGCTTAAAGCAAGTGGTCATAAATCTGCTTCATAATTCAATGAAGTTTAGTGAGGAGCACACTACTATCACAATTCGTAGCTATCGAGAAGATGAGTTAGTTATTATAGAAGTCATAGATCAGGGAGCCGGAATATCGGAAGAGGAATTGCCTAGAATTACAGATAAATTTTATAAAGGTAAGCATAAGCAATCAGGTAGCGGTATCGGATTATCGCTGTGTTTAGAAATTGTAAAATTACATCAGGGCACACTTCATGTAATGAGCAAAGTTGGCGTAGGTACAACGATTCAGGTCCGTTTACCTATATATGAACAATAAGAGGAGTGAAGATGAATATCAGGATTTCATTGAAAAATCATCAGAAACGGCTATAATCAAATACGGGATTGGTAGAATTATCATTGGTGAAACTGGTAGCATTTTAAACCTAGCATATCGGAAGCTTGTAAGATACAATCAAGGGACAATAACGATTTTGTACTTGTGTGTCTGTTCAGATAAAAACAAATAAGAGTTCGACCACATGTACATAGAAGGGAGAGCTTATGGGTTTTTGCTGTGGAGCAGGGATGATTGGCTCTTTTGGAACACTTCGTCACTTGGAAATTCTGGTGCACAATGTACCAATCATGTATTGTCCGGTTTGTAATCGTACGAGAGTTCATCCGACCGTTGAAGGTGAGTATGAAATTCTTGTTGAATATGCTCAGGGAGATCACGCTGCAGAAGTGGATTTCGCAGAGTTTGTAGATTTGGATAAGCTGTCCGAGCTGTTTGAGAACTGTTCAATGACAGATCAAGGTTCTTATGATGAGAGTCTGAAACGACAAATTGACATCGCCCTTGATTTGCTAGGTGTAGCCAAACAAATGAACGATTTGGAATGGCGAGAAGCTTTAACAAACAGATTAACAAATTTAAGCCATCGGTTACGACAACATCACGCCAATGAGCGAAAGACAAAAAAAGCCTTTTAATAGGGGCTAACCAGTGAACAGTTGATGGAGGTCAGCCGTTTAGGAGGATTGTATTCGATGCTTCAACTTCAAGGTGTTCATCATATTGCTCTTAGCTGTCGCAATGTGATGGGCGTAGCTCAATTTTTTCAAGAGATTTTAGAAGTACCGATTTCTCTTGATCAATCGGGAGAAGATGAGCCAGTTTATTTCAACATTGGGCCTTATACACGAATTGGTCTACATCCAACTACCAAAGAGCTAAATATAAATTCCGGTCACGTGGATCACATTGCTTTTGCAGTGGCAACACGTGATGAATTAGACTATCTTGTTGATAAGTTGGAAGCGGAAAATATATGTTACCGTGGGCCGATTGAACGCCCAGGAAGTTATAATCTTTATTTTGAAACGCCAGACGGTCACCACTTGGAGATACGTTTGGACAAGGATGAAGAGGATGAAACGGATGACGCCTAAGAGGGCGTCTTTTTTCTTTGTGCACATTCGATAAACTTCTACAAAAAAAAGGTCTGCCTTCAATTGGAAAAGGCAGACAAGAAAGGAGTTTATAATGAAAAAGGGGGTACTAATGGGTGAGTAGTAGGTAATTTACCTATCTACTAATTATTACCTATTATGCATTATTTTTCGGAAAATTTCAATCAATTTTTAATATTTTTTTAAAAAGTTAAATCAGTTTCCGCATATTCAACAAATGATCTTACGAAATTTTTTCGTGATATTTATTCCGTGATAAAGAGCGAGAAATATGACGATAAAAACTGTCTGCGGTAGACAGAGAACGACAAAGGCTCCAATTCCTCGCCAAAGGTTTCGACTCACAAATTTACGAATATGTAGGTAGTGAATGGATCGTGATGTGAGTGGAGGGATGACAATGGCTTCTCAATTAAGAGCAATATTGTTTGAAGTACAAAAACGCTTGGAACGAAAAAGATACTTACAAAGTTTGATGAAGGATTGGAATCGCCATATTGGTTTTAAATTAGAAGATGGAACACTTGATAGCTGTTTAGTCTTTGCTAATGGAGAAATAATCGTAACGGAGTGGAATAAGGGGCATAAGGCGGAGGTTGTTGTAAAAGGGGATGTCCAGCGCTTACAGATGCTTTTGACCGGTGATGAGCTCTCCTATCGCTATGCTAAAGAAAACATTGAGATGAGGGGACACGTCCGAGATCAATTAAAATTGGATTCACTGCTGCGATTGTCTTTGGAGCATGAACAAAAGTTAGCCTAGTTTTAATATTGCATTTACTCGTAGATATCAATAGTATATAAATTATCCCTGCCACTTTTTAAAAAGGGGCTGTTTGTTTTTGCTGATGAAACTGAAGATAGAATCCATTTACTAGGCTCATACCTAGATTTCAATGAATCATCTCTAGTTATTCACATCTTTTTCAAAAAAAACGCAAAATCTTGTAGCTTAATTGATCTAATGTGATATACTAATTACAAAATAAAACATGATATAGCCCACATTTTTTACGGTTGGGGAAGGAGATACATTCACATGGAAGCCAAAACGGTTAAGCGTCTATCCGAAGTTCTTGCTGGTGCCAATGCTCATTATAATTTGGCTGTACCCAAGTTGATTGAAGAAGCAGTTAAACGTGGCGAAGGAGTTCTGACAGATAAAGGCGCTTTAAACGCGCTAACTGGCAAATTCACAGGGCGCTCTCCGAAAGATAAATTCATAGTCGATGAACCCTCTGTCCATGACAAAATTGATTGGGCTAATAACAAACCCATTCAAATCGAAAAATTTGAGCAATTACATGCGGAAGTTCTAGCTTACCTAGAAAACAAAGAGCTTTATGTTTTTGACGGATTTGCTGGAGCGGATCGTAGCTTTCGTTTACCGATTCGTGTAGTAAGTGAATTTGCTTGGCATAATCTGTTTGCTCATCAATTGTTTATCCGTCCAACAGTGGAAGAATTAAAAGGGCATCAAGCCGATTTTACAGTTATTTATGCTCCGAACTTCAAAGCAAATCCGGAGGTTCATGGAACCAATTCTGATACATTCATTATTATTAGTTTTGAACAGAAGGTAGTTTTAATAGGCGGAACAGAATATGCCGGTGAAATGAAGAAATCCATTTTCAGCGTGATGAATATGCTGTTACCTGAACGCAATGTATTATCTATGCATTGTTCAGCTAATGTTGGACGTGATGGAGATGTGGCTTTATTCTTTGGCTTGTCAGGCACAGGGAAAACCACCCTATCTGCTGATTCAGACCGCCGTTTGATTGGCGATGATGAACATGGATGGTCTGATCAAGGAGTTTTTAATATTGAAGGAGGATGCTACGCAAAATGCATTCGTCTTTCTGAACAAGGGGAGCCACAAATCTGGAATGCAATCAATTTTGGTGCCGTGCTAGAAAATGTAGTGGTTGATCATGCTAGTGGTATCGCTAATTATGATGATGATCGCTACACAGAAAATACACGTGCGGCCTATCCTGTAGAATCGATTCCAGGAGCTGTTATACCTGGTGTGGGCGGTCATCCAAATGTGATTCTTTTCCTAACAGCGGATTCGTTTGGGGTAATTCCTCCAATCTCTAAATTAAACAAGGAACAGGCAATGTATCATTTCTTATCTGGCTATACGAGTAAAATGGCTGGAACAGAACGAGGTGTAACCCAGCCTCTAAGTGAATTCTCCACATGCTTTGGCTCTCCTTTCTTACCATTGCGTCCTATCGTTTATGCAGAAATGCTAGGGAAAAAGATTGATGAGTCTAATGCGCTTGTATATTTGGTGAATACGGGCTGGACAGGTGGACCTGTAGGAGTTGGAAGCCGGATGAAATTGGCATTTACACGTGCGATGGTAACGGCTGCTCTACATGGAGAACTGGAAAAGGCAGAATACGCTACTGATCCTGTGTTTGGGGTACAAGTGCCAACTACTTGCCCGGGTGTACCTAGTGAAGTGCTACAACCACGTCAGACATGGGCAGATAAGGATGCCTATGATCAGCAGGCAAACGAATTAGCTAAGCTGTTCCAGGCTAACTTTGCTAAAAAGTTCCCGAAGGCAACTGATATTTCACAGGCTGGCCCTGTCATTAAATAAAGAGAACGTAGTAGAAGACCCGGTTGTTTCTCCGGGTCTTTTTGTTTGTTATCTGGCTTTTGTGTCGAGTCCATGACAAATCAAACTCGTAAACTTTGCTAGGTTAGGGAATTCTGCTACACTGTGGGGAGTGACTAATAGAGAAAATTTCTCAAGTCTGCATCAATGGATACATACACCTAGATATAAAAGATAAGAGTAAGTAGCAAAAGAGGATGGATTACCTAAAAGGGAAGGGGCAACTGTACATGAGTAACGATAAAAAACAACCTGAATCCACACTTTCTTTAAAAGAGTGGGCTGTAGCGATTAAAGCATTAGGTGAAGGAAAACAAATTATTACTGTCCGTAAAGGCGGTTTATATGAAGAAACAAGAGATTTTAAGCTAGAAAACGATACATTTTATTTGTACCCAACCTATGAGCACCAAAAAGCAGAGATGATCAAACCTGAGAATCAAGCTGATTTGGAAGCTACTCTTGTAGGCTGGAGCCTTGATAAACCAACTGTAGATATCGAATACTTTGCTCATATTACAGATGATATAGAGATTCTAGATGAAGCAAAACTTCGTGCTTTGAACCCTTACCATATCTGGACGGACGACTTCGCTGATGTTCGTCTGCACTGGAAAAAGAAGAAACCATTGCATATTCTATTTGCCCGAGTTTATAAATTAGACAAGCCAGTAACGATCGAGATTGCTGAAGAATATAAAGGCTGTAAATCTTGGCATAACCTTTTGTCCAGCATCCCGCAAAATGGTTATACACCAGTACTAAGCGACGAGGAATATGCACGTACCCGCCAAGTCATTATGGATGTACTAACGAAGGAAGAATAGCATCTCTCTTTGGCTGTAACAGGAGGAAAATCCCCACTATGCTAGTAGTGGGCTCTTTTCGTCTTATGAGAAAACAGTTATGTAAAAAATGGATCAACAGTTAAAAATAGTGTTCTATAAATAGGAAAAACACCATGATAAGCAATGGATTTTACCGCTCCATAACAGGCTTATCCGGATTTAAGAAACATTCATGTTTTATAAATATGGCAATAGTTCTTTCCTTGCTTTCTTAGAATTATTATTATAAAATGGATTGAGAATGGATTGAGAATGCACAGGTTTTTCGATAGGATAGTATAGTGCTTGTCTACAACATCGTGAAGACTGTTTGATCATAATATATGGAGGAATGCAAGATGGCTGCTGTACATCTACAGATTAAGAATTTACGCGCAAAGATTGAGGAGAAAGAAATCCTAAAAGGCTTGAACCTAGAGATCAAAGGTGGGGAAATCCACGCGATCATGGGACCAAACGGAACAGGTAAATCTACATTGGCATCTACGCTAATGGGACATCCTAAATATGAAGTAACTGATGGTGAAGTTATCCTAGATGGTGAAGATCTATTGGACATGGCTGTAGACGAACGCGCTCGTGCAGGCCTGTTTCTAGCTATGCAATATCCATCTGAAATCACAGGTGTAACGAACTCCGATTTCTTACGTTCTGCTATGAATGCTACTCGTAGCGAAGGAAATGAAATTTCCTTAATGAAATTCATCCGTGAGATGGATAGCAAAATGAGTACATTAGAAATGGACGAAGCGTTTGCTCATCGCTACTTAAACGAAGGTTTCTCTGGCGGGGAGAAAAAACGTAATGAAATTCTCCAAATGATGATGCTTCAGCCTAGTCTCTGTATTTTAGATGAGATCGACTCTGGTTTAGATATCGATGCTCTTAAAATCGTAGCAAAAGGTGTTAATGAGATGCGCTCCGAGGATCGCGGTTTCTTAATCATTACTCACTATCAACGTCTACTAGACTATGTGAAGCCTGATTTCGTACATGTTATGATGCAAGGTCGTATCGTAAAATCAGGTGGCCCAGAATTGGCAGAACGTCTAGAAGCAGAAGGTTATGATTGGATTAAAGCTGAGCTCGGTATCGAAGACGAGACCGTTAACGCAGAATAAGAGGCGAAGGAGGTCGAGACTATCATGAGTACAGAAACACAACTTCGCTTTGGTAAAGAAGCGATCAAGCAATTTTCCCAAGCGAATCAAGAACCAACCTGGTTTTTAGAAAAGCGTCTAGCTGCATTCGAACAAGCACAGACGCTAGCTCTCCCTGTGTTGGAGAAAACCAAGATTGATAAATGGAACTTCGATCAATTTCACCCGTTCCAACTAGAAGCGCGTGTAGACAACATCGAACAATTGGATGAAGTCGTAAAAGAACAACTGGATGATAAAGATATAACCAGCCTGCTCGTACAGAAAAATGCGTCTGTAGTCTACCATAAGGTGGATGAAGAGTTGAAAAGCCAAGGCGTTATTTTTACTGACCTTGCTGCAGCGCTTCGTGAACATGGTGAACTTGTGAAACAATATATCTATTCAATTGTCAAAGAAGACGAGCACCGTGTAGCTGCTTTGCATGCAGCAGTGGTAAATGGCGGGGTATTCCTGTACGTTCCAAAAAACGTAGAAGTGAAAATGCCATTGCAAGCTATTTATGAAGTAGCAGGCGAAGAATCCCTGCTAGCACCTCATGTTGTTATCGTAGCAGAAGCTAATGCCCGTGTAACTTATGTAGATTCTTTTGTATCTGCAGAGGGAACCAATATGGTAGCAAACAGCGTTGTAGAAGTACACTTAGGCGCTAACGCACACGTACAAGTAGCGTCTGTTCGTTCCTTCTCTACTGAGGTTCACGACTATGCATACCGACGTGCCTTGATCGGCCAGGATGCTAATATGGAATGGATTTTGGGCGAGATGAATGATGGTAACACAGTAGCGAACAATACCTCCATTTTAGAAGGTAAAGGCGGAAATGCTGATACCAAATCCATCACTGTAGGAACAGCTAAACAACGTCAAAATCTGACTTCTCAAGTGCAGCATATCGGAACGCATACTGAATCCAATATGTTGAGTAAAGCAGTAATGACAGATGAAGCGGTTGCCATCCTAAACGGAATTACCAAGATTGAAAAAGGCGCAGAAAAAGCAAACGGTGTGCAAGCAGAAAACATTTTGATGCTATCTGAAAAAGCTCGTGGTGATGCAAACCCAATCCTTTTGATTGATGAAGACGATGTAAAAGCTGGTCACGCTGCTTCTGTTGGTCGCGTGAGTGAAGAAAGCTTGTACTATCTTATGTCTCGCGGTATTGAACGCAAAGAGGCTGAGCGTCTTGTCATTATTGGATTCTTGGACCCAGTGGTTGCCGAGATTCCGATTGAAGGAGTGAAAAGCAAGCTACGCCAAGCATTGGAAAGGAAGTTAGGACGATGAACGCACATGAAGTCCGTAAATTGTTTCCTATCTTGCATCAAGAAGTAAATGGGCATCCATTGGTGTATTTGGATAGCGCCGCTACTTCTCAAAAGCCGATTCAAGTTCTTGAAGCAGTAGATAAATATTACCGTAGCTATAACTCTAACGTTCATCGCGGCGTCCACACGCTTGGTACGTACGCGACGGACGCTTATGAAGGAGCGCGTGAAAAGGTACGTGCGTTCATCAATGCCAAAGAAACAGCTGAGGTAATCTTCACGCGCGGGACTACGACTGCACTAAATACGATTGCAATCGGGTATGCTCGCACGTTCCTTACTGAAGGGGACGAGATTGTAACCACGCTAGTTGAGCATCACAGCAATTTTATTCCTTGGCAACAAGCGGCAAAGGCAACTGGAGCAACTTTCAAGTTCATCCCGTTAGCTGAAGATGGTACGATTACCCTTGAGGCAGTGAAAGCAACAATCACACCACAGACCAAAGTGGTCGCAATCCATCACATCTCTAACGTTCTAGGTGATACAACTCCTATCAAGGAAATTGCTAAAATTGCACATGAAAATGGCGCTATTTTGGTTGTGGATGGTGCCCAAAGCGCTCCACATAAAAAAGTCGATGTACAGGACCTGGACTGTGATTTCTATGTCTTTTCCAGTCATAAGATGTGCGGGCCTACAGGGATCGGCGTCTTGTATGGAAAACGCGCACTCTTGGAAAAAATGGAGCCAGTCGAATTTGGCGGCGAAATGATCGATTTTGTATATGAACAGGATTCTACATGGAAGGAGCTCCCTTGGAAATTTGAAGGGGGAACGCCGATTATCGCTGGGGCCATCGGACTTGGGGCGGCGATTGATTTCCTAAATGATCTGGGCATGGACGAAATTGAAGCACATGAAAAGAAACTGATTAGCTATGCAATGGAACGCATGAAAGAATTGGATGGACTTACGATTTACGGTCCTGTCGAACATAGAAGCAGTTTAATTACTTTTAACCTGGCGGACGTTCATCCGCATGATTTGGCAACGGTTTTAGATGCAGAAGGTATTGCTGTACGTGCGGGCCATCATTGTGCACAGCCGTTGATGAGATGGTTGAAAGCTACCGCTACTGCTCGTGCCAGCTTCTATCTGTATAACACAGAAGAGGATGTGGATGCCTTAATCGCTGGGTTGAAAAAAGCGAAGGAGTATTTTGGAAATGTCTTCTCTTGATGATCTCTATAGACGTGTCATAATGGATCATTATCAAAAGCCACGGAATAAAGGAAAGCTAGAGGATGAAAATGGATTGGTTATCAATCTAAATAATCCAACCTGTGGAGACAGCATTTCGTTATCGCTGCAAGTAGAGAACGGTGTAGTTATGGACGCAAAATTTCTAGGGGAAGGATGCTCCATTTCTATGTCCTCTGCTTCTATGATGACGGAAGCTGTAAAAGGAAAAACCGAAGAGGATGCGTTGCGCTTGATTCAAATTTTCTCTGATATGATGCAGGGAAAAGAGCCGGATGACTCTATTGATTTAGGCGATATTGAAGCTCTGCAAGGTGTCTGCAAGTTTCCAGCGCGCATTAAATGTGCAACGCTCGCCTGGAAGGCATTGGAGCAAGGTATTAACCAGACGGACGCGAAGTAATATACCCTCCAATTGAATTGTGAGGCAAAAGGAGTGAACGATATGGCGAAGAAAGCCCCTGAAATCCAAGAGTATCAATATGGATTCCACGATAAAGACGTTTCGATTTTCCGTACGAAAAAAGGTTTAACTCGTGAAATCGTAGAAGAGATTTCTAAAATCAAAGAAGAACCAGAATGGATGTTAGAATTCCGTTTAAAAGCACTAGACATTTTCTATAAAATGCCAATGCCTAAATGGGGCGGCGACCTCGATGAATTGGATTTCGACAACATCACTTACTATGTGAAGCCATCTGAAAAAGCTGGTCGTAGCTGGGATGAGGTACCAGAAGAAATCAAGGCTACCTTTGACAAGCTAGGTATCCCAGAAGCTGAGCAAAAGTTCTTAGCTGGTGTATCTGCACAGTATGAATCTGAGGTTGTTTACCATAACATGCAAGAGGATTTAGAGTCTCTAGGTGTTTTATTTACGGACATGGACTCGGCTGTACGTTTATACCCTGATATCGTGAAGGAGTATTTTGCGACAGTTATTCCGCCAGCAGATAATAAATTCGCGGCGCTTAACTCTGCTGTATGGTCTGGTGGATCCTTCATTTACGTGCCAAAAGGTGTAAAAGTAGAAACTCCACTCCAAGCATACTTCCGCATTAACTCAGAGAACATGGGTCAATTCGAGCGTACACTAATCATTGCGGACGAGGATAGCTTTGTTCATTACGTAGAAGGCTGTACGGCGCCAATCTACAGCACAGATTCTTTGCATTCTGCTGTAGTTGAAATCATTATTAAAGAACGCGCTCGTTGCCGTTATACAACGATCCAGAACTGGTCTAATAACGTATATAACCTAGTAACCAAACGTGCTGTAGCGTATGCTGATGCAAACATGGAATGGATTGATGGAAACATCGGTTCTAAGTTAACGATGAAATATCCTGCCGTTATCATGAAAGGACCACGTGCTAAAGGTACAGTTCTTTCTATCGCAGTAGCGGGTAAAGGTCAGCATCAGGATGCTGGTGCGAAGATGATCCATCTAGCGCCTGATTGTACTTCCACGATCGTATCTAAGTCTATTTCCCGCGATGGCGGTAAAGTAACATATCGTGGTCTAGCTCAATTTGGTCGTAAAGCAGAGGGTGCTAAATCTAACATCAAGTGTGATACATTGATTTTGGATAAATTGTCTACTTCAGATACGATCCCATACAATGAGATCATGAATGACTACGTGACGCTTGAGCATGAAGCGACTGTATCTAAAGTATCTGAAGATCAATTGTTCTATTTGATGAGCCGCGGCTTAAGTGAAGCGGAAGCTACAGAAATGATCGTAATGGGCTTTATTGAGCCATTCACAAAAGAATTGCCAATGGAATATGCCGTTGAAATGAACCGTCTGATTAAGTTCGAGATGGAAGGGTCTATTGGATAACCTTGTTGTATCAAGGGTTTTCGGCTTCGGAATTACGGTTTGTCCGGAATTTGCCCGGAATTTTAAAATTGAACATACCGTTCGTACTGATCAAAGTGTCATCCTCAATCTTCTGGTCACGTGAAGATTATGTCGGCGGTAACTTTTACATTGCGTGTCCGAGTCTCTCGGACACGTTTTTTACATTTGTGCTTGAGTTCCAAAGTTGGAACGGCATGGAGAATACAGGGAGGAAAACATCGCTTGCATTGATTAAAAATTTTGAAGAGCATACAATGGCTACAATCGGTCAGTTTGTCAGTTTTTCAATCAGGATGTATTTGGGATAAGCATAAAAAGAGAGGATTGTAAGCGATGGAAGATATTTTAGACCAGGTAGCAAGACTAGGAAAGCGGCTTCATCAAAAAAATATAACGTTTGCCCTAGGTGGCAGCACTCTATTATACAGCTTAGGATTAGAAAGTAACTTTCGTGATATAGATATCACCACAGATGCATCATTAGACAAGCTATGCGAAGCATTTACGGAATATCCTGTGACAGTAGGGATTTCCGGTGATGGCATATACAACACTCATTATCGCTTATCGGTGGAGCTACATGGAAAAGAGATTGATTTTATGGGGAATTTTTCCGTGAAGACAAAAACGGGTATATGTCACCTTCCCTGCCTGCCAGCTTACGAATGGAGAGGCATCCCAGTCTGCGCTCCTGAGGTATGGGCTGTAGCTTATCAGCTAATAGACCGTAGGCAAAAAGCAGATAGAATATATGGATATCTTGAAAAGAACGGTCCCAATCTAGATGTTTGTAAACGATTACTGCAAGAACCATTGCCTGAGGAGGTTACAAAAAGATTATTGTCCCTTAGCCAATTATATTCATAGTCTTAACAAGGATTGAGGAAATAAGCATATTTCTTGTCTAGCCGATAGGAATATCCTGTCCTTTTTTGGCGGATATTACTTTTATATACAGATTATACTCCCGACTTCCCTGCTAGTAAAAAATAAGAAGATGTATAGGAATAGGGGGGACAAGGTAATGTCTACATTCATGAAGAAAGAGATTTCTCTCCTACATTTTATTTTAGTCATTACTAGCATTGAACTTGGAACAAGCATTTTGACACTTCCTGCAGAGCTTGCACAGGTATCTGGAACGGATGGCTGGATTTCCATTATCATTGGATATGCCCTGTCCACCGTAGTTAGCTTATGCATTATAAAGGTCATGTCAAAGCATCCAGGAAAGACAATGCTACAAATCCTCCATCTTTATTTCTCCTCTATAATAGGAAATGTAATGATGGTTATCTGGATTATATATGGCTTTATTAGTGCATTCTCTATTTTTGTTTCGAGCATCTTCATTATTAATGAATGGATACTGCCAAATACGCCCAATTATTTTATTGGTGTTCTATTTATTGTTCCTATCTATATAGCAATACGCGGTAGCATTCGAGTGCTTAGCGGATTTCAGGTTGTTGTGTTTTTTTCAACTTTATGGTTATTACTAGTCCTCCTTTTCCCTTTAGATCAAAGTCATTTCGTGTTTCTGCTGCCAATTCTAAAGGAGGGCTGGGAGCCTGTTATTCAAGGTGTACGGATCGCCGTGTTTCCCTTCCTAGGCTTTGAATTGGCCTATCTTTTTTATCCATACATAAAGAATAAAAAGCATGCCGCAAAGGGCATTATTATTGCCAATTCAATCACGTTGCTGATCTATTTGGAAATCACTATTATATGTTATATGGTTTTTAGTCCTGATGAGATTACAAAGTATATCTGGCCTACCCTAACATTGGTCAAGCCGATACGTTTCGCATTTTTGGAGCGCTTTGAAATTGTCTACGTCTCTTTTTACATTCTCATTTTTTTATCATCCGTTATCCCGTATCTATTTTTTGTTACAGAAGGTATCTCTGAACTTACGAAAAGAAGAGAACGGTCACAGCTATATATTATTTTAGGGATTTTTATAGTGAGCTATCTGTTTTATCAGCCGTACTTTACTAACATAAACTTGTTTAATATCCTTTTAGCTCCTTTTTCTTATATCGTAGCTTTTGCTTTTCCCGTTTTCTTTTGGCTATACGTGATGCTTGTACCAAAAAGAAAAGGCACTTGATTCATTGCTTACACTAAATCGACAATAAAGCTAAAAACTCTTGCCTATGACGCTACGTCACCCTGTAAGATGGGAAAAAGCAAGAGAGTAAGAAGAAGACTTTCTGCTAAGGAAAGTCTTTTTTTATTGGTAATGAAAGAAGAAAAGAAGGAAAAGCTTAACGAGGATTTGTTCATTGAAGGGAGAGGCTAAAAATGTCTAAGACGTCATTTGTCTTACATGATACAGTATCTATTTATAAACAGATGCTGAATTTATCTGTTGAGAAGCAAACCGAGATGTTTCGATATAAGCTTATGAAACCATTTGAAGCAATGTGGAAAACAATCGGTGTTCCACTGAAGGCTACTGCGGAAAATGGCTATGATGTCATTATGGCTTCACAAATGCTAGGCTTGTGGGTTCCAAGTAGTTCAGATTTATCGGCATTAAAAGAAGAAGTGCGTAAACTAGAACAAATACATGCAAATCATTTGGCTGAAAGGGTCCTGGAAGAAGTAGTGGAAGAGTTCTCGAAAATAGGTTATAACCTCCCATTAGAAAAGATACACTACGCCCTGCTTATTGGAAACAGCATGAGTGATGAAATGCAGCTTGTTCAAGGTTATTCAGGTTTTGCTGGTATCCCGGGGTATATTCAGATCTATATTTGTCCAAATGACGATACGCTACCAAGACTGCCGCATGTAATTGCTCACGAGTTTAACCATCAGGTGCGTTTTTGCTATGAACCATTTCGATATGGAGATATAAGTGTGGGGGAGTACGTTGTGATAGAAGGGTTGGCAGAATCCTTCGCTGTTCATATGTATGGTGAGGAACGAATTGGCCCCTGGG
Organism: Brevibacillus sp. SKDU10; assembly: GCF_001645205.1. Taxonomy (NCBI): domain Bacteria; kingdom Bacillati; phylum Bacillota; class Bacilli; order Caryophanales; family Paenibacillaceae; genus Brevibacillus; species Brevibacillus sp. SKDU10. The sequence goes on from NZ_LSSO01000208.1 coordinate 29,262, forward strand.
TTACCCATTTGGTGGGGGATGAGCTTGCGTATTCTGCGAGAGTTATTCGGGATTCCTTACATGTAAAAGGGTTTAGCGAAGTAAGAAGCTATCTGTTCGGTGATGATCTAGCTGATAAAATGGGGTATCAAAAGGTTGGATTATCGTCGTATGCGGGTTATGCTGTTGGTTATCACCTTGTCCAAGCATATCTTAAGAAAACAGGGAGAAGCATTATGGAAGCAACCTTAACACCCGCAAATCAAATAATAGCAGAGTCTTGTTTTTTTGAATAAATGTCGATACAAGCATCTTTATAAATTCAGATAAGCTATGCAACTATTTTCATTTTAGAGAGCAATCAGCAGCTAGATTGATGCAAAGGAGATGCTACTGTGGAATACAAAGAGTACCGTACAGGTGAATTTGCTAAAGTAGCAGGGGTTAGCATTCGAACACTTCGTTATTATGACAAGGTAGGGCTGCTTTCCCCTGCTAAGCATACAGAAAACGGCTTTAGAATTTACACGAGTAATAATTTAGCTAAACTACAACAAATTTTGACACTAAAATATTTAGGCTTTTCATTGGAGGAAATTAAAGCTCTTCAGCAAATCCAGCCAGTCGATTTAGAGGAATCATTACAGATGCAAAAGAAATTGATGGAGGAAAAACGGGAGAAGCTCGATCAAGTTATTTCCGCGTTAGATTATGCCTGTCTGCTAGTGAAGCAGGAGCAAAGCGTGAAATGGGATGCCATTATTGACCTGATTAAGGTGATTCATCTGGAGGATAAACATTGGTGGAAAAAATATTACACAGAGGAACAGCTAAGCCTGCTTGATCAACGTCAGGAAATGTATACAGAGATGGAGCAAAAGCATGATACGCTACGCTGGAATATTGTCGTAGAAGGGTTTAAAAAGGCCTTTGCTCAGAACAAAGCGGTGGAAAGCGAGGAGGTGCAGATGTTAGCTCAGGAGTGGCAAAGCCTTATCTATGCTTTTACCAAAGGAGATGCGGATATGTATCAGAGCTTGCATACTGCTCATACAAAATCACCTTTACCCATGCCGTATACGGAAACAGAGGGACTATATATTCAGGAAGCGCTAGCCGTATATACGAAGCGTCAGACCTTGGAGAACGGTCAAGCAGACATGTAAACATATTTGAACTGTTAATCTGCTAGTGAAATCCGGAAGAATATGGTAGAATATTGAAAAAGTGTTAATGGCAAGGTGTTGGTTAACATGAAATTCATCCAATCTTCCGCGTGGAATTTACTGGCAATCATTCTTTGTTCTCCGTTACTATTTCTCACCATGTATATGGACTACAAACAAGGTAGCGCATGGATGTATTTATTGTCCATGATCTTATTGCCCTTGTGTGTGAATCAATTCAGATATATGCTGGGGGGCATTGCTATTTCAATGGTTCTAACCATAGCTCTTGCACACTATTTTATGGGTGGAAGCGATGCTTACTTTGAGCCATTGACAGCAGAGCTGGTCGCATTAATTCTTTCCGGGCTGTACGCTTTTCCGCAATTGCTGATATATCAGGTAATTAAACTGGCTTTTCAGAAAGAAAGATCAGAATAGATTGAAAAAATAGCGGTTACAGTCGATTCGGTAACCGCTTACACTATTTTTTTTAGAAATTGAATAAAAACCCTTGTATTTTTAAAATAAATCTGCTATATTATTTCTTGTATGAAACGTATGGACAGGTGTCCGAGTGGCCGAAGGAGCACGATTGGAAATCGTGTAGGCGGGGTCGACCCGTCTCGTGGGTTCAAATCCCACTCTGTCCGCCATTTTACTTTATCTTTTATTTTCATACATGGCGGTCGTGGCGAAGTGGTTAACGCATCGGATTGTGGCTCCGACACTCGTGGGTTCGATTCCCATCGATCGCCCCATCTTATTTTAAAGACATATAACTGCTACGATTAAAACCCCTTTGTTGTTCAAGGAGACTTGAAGACAAGGGGTTTTTTGATGAATTCGGGTATTTGATGGAACCGTATGTATGATGTAGCATAGGCTTATATAAGGAGAATTTTCAAGAGAGGGGGAGACAGATGTTTCTGCTTAAAATAATGCTACTGATGATCGCGTTTCTTTTCCTGCTTTTCTTTCTCTATCTCATATCTAAGAAGAAGGAGTGTACGAAACAGCCGGAAATGCTAAAGGTCTGGCTGGGTGTCGTCGAGCAGGCGGTTACTGAAGCAGGACCTCGCTCTATACAGCATTCTCAGAAACAAGGGTCCCCAGATATTTATCATAATGAACCGAAAAATAAGGAAACAGATGTGACTTGGCAAAAGTGGATCAAGTCGCATTATCAAGCATTCTTTCATGACCAACCAGTTGATCAGGTTTCGATCCAGCAGGATACAGAGGAGATAGCGGTGCTTCTGTATCCGTGTAACCGCAGTCGAGGATGGTTTACGTATGCGACTTGTGGCTGCGCAATAAAGAATGGCTCAGAATATATCATTAGCACTTATGAAAAACATCAGGAATTGCCTATACTGATTGAACACATTATACAACAGGCTGTAGAAATAGACAGTTCTACTAATGAGCAGCTCTTTTCGAGCGGTCAACCATTTGGGACACATCATGGTTTTACACATGTCATTTGCCTGCCTCCTGTTTTTGAACCAGAAGGATTTGCTCATTTCACCGATGGAAAAGAACTTGTGAGCATATACATGCTAGTTCCTTTATGGCCCACAGAGGCTGAGTTTGTAAAACAAAATGGTTGGTCTGAATTAGAAGCTATCTTCATAGAAAATGATGTAAATACTTTAGAATGGAATCGAGCCTCTGTCATCTAAATTAGATGATTCGGAGGTTTCTTTTATATGGGGATAAAGTATAGAATAAAATTGATATCATCAAAGCATAAAGACACTCCTGTTGAAAGAATACGGAAAGGACAAAAAAAATGATGGAAATTATCTGGAAATTATGAAACCGTATGCTAATCGAAACGTATAAACAAGTGCAAGATAAAATGATTGCACCCTTTTATGCACTTGACTTAATTCTAGGATGAGGTGTTTGCATGGGGACATGGGATATTATTTTTCTTAGCTGCATAGGACTTGGATTCTTGTTTGCTATTGTGTTGATGTTTGTTGATCATAGTCATGCCCTTACAGGTGGTGTAGAAAGCCCTGTATTACAACCTGTTTGTGTGGTGAGTGCTATTACAGCCTTTGGTGCTTGCGGATTTCTTCTGAATCGGTTCACATTACTTTCCATCACAAGTGTCGTGTTACTTTCGGCTGGTAGTGGTCTACTGCTTGCTGCAGCGGGGTATTTTATCTGGATTCGACCCATGAAAAACGCTGAAAATTCAACAGGCTATTCGCTTACCCAATTGGAAGGGCAAATTGGGGAAGTTGTTACCACCATCCCTGCCAAGGGATATGGAGAAATTATCATTACAATGCTGAGTGGGACTAGTAACCAAATTGCATCTAGCCAAGATCAGGTTATGATTCCTCAGGGTTCTCGTGTCATAGTTGTCAAAGTAGAGGATCATGTTCTACAAGTGATTCCCTTTGAATAAATGCTAGATGAATACATAAAGGAAGGATGTTTGCTAATGGATTTTGACATCATTGTGCTTGGACCTATTATTGCTGTAATCGCTGTTTTTGTAATCCTTGGTATTGCGTTTTGGGCAAGGTACAAAACAGTAGGTGCTGATGAAGCAATGATTGTAACAGGGAGTGCACTTGGTAGCAAGAACGTATTGACTGACGAATCAGGCAACAAAATTAAGATTGTACGAGGTGGAGGTACGTTTGTTCTACCAATTTTCCAGCAAGCGAACTTTTTAAGCTTATTATCACATAAATTGGATGTATCTACCCCAGAGGTTTACACAGAGCATGGTGTGCCTGTGATGGCTGACGGTGTGGCAATTATTAAAGTTGGCGGTTCTATAGAAGACATTGCTACAGCGGCGGAACAATTTATGGGGAAACCAGATGAGTCGCTACGTTCTGAAGCTCAGGAGGTTCTGGAGGGGTATCTACGTGCCATCCTTGGAAGCATGACAGTAGAGGAAATTTATAAGAATCGGGAGCGCTTTGCCCAGGAAGTGCAGGCAGTAGCTGCCAAAGATTTGAAAAAGATGGGGCTGTCTGTTGTAAGCTTTACCATCAAAGACGTTCGAGATAAAAATGGCTATTTGGCTGCGTTAGGTATTCCGCAAATTGCTGCGGTGAAAAGGGATGCTAGCATTTCCCAAGCAGAGGCTGATAAAGAGTCTCGCATCAAGCAGGCTCAAGCCGAAGAGCACGCTAAGAAGGCTGAATTATTGAAAGAAACCAACATTGCTGAAGCAGAAAAAGAAAAGGAACTCAAAATTTCAGAGTTTAAGCAGGAGCAAGACAGAGCGCGTGCTTCAGCCGACCAGGCATATTCATTACAACAAGCGAAGATGAAACAACAGGTTACCCAAGAGGAAATGAAAGTAGACATCGTACGCCGTGAGAAAGAGATTGAGCTAGAGGAAAAAGAAATTCTGCGTAGAGAGCGTCAGTACGATGCGGAAGTAAAGAAAAAAGCGGATGCCGATCGCTATGCTGTAGAGCAGGCGGCTGAAGCGGAGAAAGCGAAGAAAATGCGTGAAGCGGATGCTAAAAAATATAGTATCGAGGCAGAAGCGAAGGCGCAAGCAGAGCAAAAGCGCTTAGAGGGTCTTGCTTATGCTGATGCAGAAAGGGCACGCGGTACAGCCGAAGCGGAGGTAACTCAGCTCAAACTGGAAGCAGAAGCAGAAGGGAAGCGTAAACTGGCTGAAGCATACGAAAAGTTTGGTCAGGCGGCTGTATTAGATATTGTGGTCAAGATGTTGCCTGAGTTGGCCGAGAAGGTTGCTGAACCAATGAAAGCAATCGACAAAGTAACAATTATTGATACTGGTGGCGGGCAAGGAGACGGTGTAAATCGTTTAAGTACGAATGTCACTAAATTAATGACTCAGTTGCCAGAAATGCTAAAGGATGTATCTGGCTTAGATATGAATGAGATGATTGAGGGTTTCATGAAAAAGGGGCAGGTATCCGCACCAGAGATCAATCATGCTAAAGCTGAAGTTCTGGAAGAAGCTTCCGAGATTAGTAAGCTAACTGAGCAGATTCAACAAGAAAAATAGAACATTTATTACTGACTCGACCATAGTTTTTTTAAGATCAATTGGTCGTACGAACCCTTCTACCGAGGTTTATTGAGGTAGGAGGGTTTTTTATGAATAATAATTTGTAGCAAGAGTCAATACCCTTTACATACACTAGGGGGGTATAGTAGTATAAGAGAATGATAATGTAAATGATAAATTGAAAGGAGTTTGAACAAGATGGAAAACGTCGTATTACAAGTACAAGGTATGTCGTGCAATCATTGTGTGCAAGCGATTGAAAAAGCTGTAGGCAACTTAGAAGGAGTTGCTTCAGTCAAAGTTAGATTGTCTGAGGCAGAGGTGGAAGTAGCTTATGATTCTACGAAAGTAACAGTAGAAGCAATTAAAGAAACGATTGATGACCAAGGATATGATGTAGAATAAGAGAGAATAACGTATACACTATATAGAGAATATGAGAAAAAGGGGGGAATGAAATGGAGGGAGATTATCAACAGCTTTTACCTGATGAAAAGGAAAAAGGATGTTGTCAGGAGCGAACCAGTCATCATTCCGAAAAGCTAAAGGGGAATTTGCAATCCCGATTGAATCGAATTGAGGGACAGGTTCGCGGCATCAAGGGTATGATTGAAAAGGACGTCTATTGTGATGATGTACTAAATCAGATAGCTGCTGTTCAATCAGCGCTCAATTCCGTAGGGAAGATTCTATTGGAAGGTCATATGAAAAGCTGTGTAGTGGAACGCATTCAGGAAGGCGATCAGGAAGTAATTGATGAGTTGCTAAAAACAGTGGCAAAGCTAATGAAATAAAATGTATGGATTATAGCCTGCTAATTAAAGAAAAGCTCTCTTTTGTGTGTATATGAACACGAAAAAGAGAGCTTTTTGTCAGTAATGAGTATAACGAGTAATCTGTTGTATAAGAATAATCAGCCTATGCTATTGAATCTTAATTTCACCGCTAATAATCTTGTTGCGGAATTCCTCTACTTTTTTCCAAACATCCTCAGAGATATTTTTACGGGAAGATTCAGATAAGCCGACACCATTTTCTTTTAAACCAAGGGAAAGTGTTTTACCACCTTCAAATTTACCAGTCATGTAATTGGTAGCTACTAGATAAGCTGCTTCGTCTACACGTTTCATCATGGATGTAAGTGTCACGTCATCCCCGAATACAAGAGATTGATCCATGTCTACGCCAATAACCCACACGTTTTCACCTTTGCCTTTACGGGCTTTTGCTTCATTAAAGACACCGTCTCCAGACGCACCTGCTGCGTGATATAAAATATCAGCACCTTGGTTGTAGAGTGAGGATGCAGCGGATTTACCAGCATCAGGTTTATCAAAGGCACCAGTATAAATGGTGTTTACTTGTACAGAAGGATCAGCCGCTTTTACCCCTGCCAGGAAGCCTTTTTCAAAGCGTTTTGTAACAGGGATCTCAATACCACCAACAAAGCCGACTTTCTTTGTTTTTGATGTTAATGCGGCTACGACCCCAGCTAGGAAGGAGCCTTCCTCTTCTTTAAATACAACCGAAGTAACATTTGGAGCCTCAACGACTGTATCAATAACAGCAAGCTTTGCTTCAGGATTTTCCTTTGCTACCTTTTGTACGTGCTCCATGATTGGGAAGCCGATTCCAAAGGTTAAGTCCCATTTTTCTTTCACAAATTGATTCAAGTTTGGAATAATATCTGCATCTGAGCTGGATTGCAGGTATTGTACCTCAGCACCTTTATCGTTCTTTACCTTTTGCAAGCCTTCCCATGTACCTTGGTTAAAGGAGTTATCATTCACGGTACCTACAGAGGTTACCATCCCGATTTTTACACTGCTTTTAACATCTCCGGCAGGTGCTGCTTGTTTTTGATTGCCACATCCACTTAGTGCTAAAGGTAGTACTAATAGAAGTGGCAGCGCACGGCTAATCATTTTTTTCATGTTGTTTGTACCTCCAAAGAAAATGAGTAAAGAACGGCATTGCCGTAGCTCAAAAGCTAACAGAAATGCCGTTTTTATAAAAAGGTGTTACATCTTGTCTGGTACTGTAATTTCACCACTAATGATTTTTTGTTTAAACTCTTCGATCTTTTTCCAAACATCCTCGGAGATGTTTTTCTTTGTGGATTCAGCTAGCCCAACACCGTTCTCTTTCAAACCAAGAGATACCGATTTACCACCTTCAAATTTACCATTTAAAAGATCAGTAGATACTCGGTATGCAGCTTCATCAACACGTTTGATCATAGATGTCATTGTGATATCTTCGCCAAATACTTTGGATTGATCCATATCTACGCCGATAACCCATACGTTTTCACCTTTAGCGCGACGGTCTTTTGCTTCGTTAAACAAACCATCACCTGTAGAGCTTGCCGCATGGAACACAATGTCAACACCGCGGTTAAACATAGTGGAAGCAGTAGATTTACCAAGATCAGGTTTGTCAAATGCACCTGTGTAAAGGGAAACGATTGTAATATCTGGTTTAGCTGCCTTTGCGCCTGCTGTGAAGCCTGCTTCAAAACGTTTGATTACAGGCATTTCAATACCGCCAAGGAAACCAATTTTGCCCGTTTTACTACTTAGTGCAGCTGCTACACCAGCAAGGTAAGCCCCTTCATGCTCTTTGAACACGATGGATGTTACGTTTGGTGCGTCAACAACAGAGTCAATGATAGCAATTTTAGCTTCTGGATTGTCTTTCGCTACTTTTTGTACATGTTCGGACATTAAGAAGCCGACACCAAAAGTTAGATCCCATTTCTCTTTAATAAATTGATTCAAGTTTGGAATGATATCACTATCACTTGCAGATTGCAGGTATTGAGTCTCTGCACCAGTGTCTTTTCCAAACTTTTGCAAGCTTTCCCATGTCATCTGGTTAAAGGAATTATCGTTAACGTTACCAGTAGCAGTAACCATTCCTACTTTTACGTGTTTTTTTGCTTCTCCAGATGCGTTCCCGGTTTCAGGAGCTTTTGTTCCACAGCCGCTTAGAGCGAGTGAGAAGGTCAAAAGACCAGCACCGAGGATCGAATAAAGCTTTTTCATGATGAAAAATCCTCCCTTTTGTCTCTGCTACGTTTTGTTTAAATTGGGCAAACGATGAAATTCTATCAGACAAATAAACAAACGTCAATTGTTAGATTATTTACGTAATGAAGCCAGCTTCAAAATTCTAATGATATTCTGCTCATTTACAAGCAGGGTTATGTAATGTCCCGGCATTTGAGGATTGTCGAAAAAAGGAGTAAACTAATTATGGAAAGATTTTCTGCTGATTTCTGATGGGCAAGAACAACGGGGAAAATGAATGTAGCTTACACAAAAGGAAAAAGCTGGGCGGCAGGTCAGAAGCGGTTAGATTATCTCGTATGAATGCCGTTGCACATGTCCCTGGCTGATTTGATACAAAGCTAAATCAGGTATCTCAGTTGCAAATGACAAAATCCAGTAGCAAAGCTGGGGATAATGCCATCCACGTATATCTAGAGAAGAGGGAACGGCAGGAGAGAGCGGGTGAGTGTGCAAAACGCCAAGCCAGCTTTCTTGTTGTTTTTTCATCTGGGCTATTCTTTGAAAAAAAATAGACGGACTTACCAAAAAAGTGTCTGTTGAGGCAACTTCCGAAGAAGCAGGATAGAATGAAGTAATCATGTTTTGATGACCGCCTAATAATGCAGTAAATTCGTATGGCAATTGCTGTTTTGCTGCTGCGAGTAGCTGAGAAACTAGTGTTTTTGAGATAAGGATCGGCTGATCCGCATGAGAAAAGGGAGAACCCAATAGGGTGTGGTTCATAGCTACTATTTCTCCTTTGAGTTTAAAGTGAAAGAAGGTTTTCTCTTGAGCAAAAACCAAAACATTCAAATTGGCGTATGCGGCTGGGGAGATCATGATGATTTATACACGCAGGGTGTGAAAGCCAAAGATAAGTTGTCTGTTTATGCCAGTCATTTTCCTATTGTAGAGCTGGACAGCTCTTTTTACGCTATTTTACCACAAAAAAATTATGTGACGTGGGCAAAGGAAACCCCAGATGCATTCCGTTTTATTGTCAAACCGCATCAAGGGCTGACCGGTCATCAACGTAACATGGAACGCGATGAAAAGCTAGAATTATTTAAGAGTTTTGAAGAGAGCATTCAGCCACTTGTTGACGCAGGGAAATTGGAGACATTATTGTTTCAATTCCCACCTTGGTTTGACTGTAAGCGTGAGCATGTTCAATACGTTCAGTACTGTGTACAGTATTTTTCCCGTTACTCTGTCTCTGTCGAATTTCGACACCAAAGCTGGTTTGAGTCTGCTTGGAGAGAAAAGACATTAGCTTTTCTGCAAAAGCTGGGCGCTGTTCATGTTGTCTGTGATGAGCCGCAGGTAGGGTCTGGCTCTGTTCCCATTGTTACAGCGGTTAGCTCTGTGAAACAGGCATTGGTTCGCTTTCATGGGAGAAATAGGGCGGGATGGCGTGACACTGGCGCCCCAAATTGGCGAGATGTTAGGTATTTGTACAGATATAGTGAGGAAGAATTACAAGAATGGAAGCCTAGACTGCTCGAATTAAGTCGGCAAACGGAACGTGTCATTGTGCTATTCAATAATAATTCAGGGGGCGATGCTGTAGCAAACGCCAAGCGAATGATGCAACTATTGGATATTGATCCGGATGGATTGAATCCTCGGCAACTCGAGCTTTTCTAACAACATTTTGGCGTTGTACGCCTAGGAAGAGGCTTAATCATGTTAATTGCACTCTTTATTTTATTGTTTATGTTTATTGGACTATTCGCAGGTGTAATGGGGAGTCTGGTCGGTATTGGCGGAGGAATGTTTTTCGTTCCTGCCTTACTTTATTTCGGGAATATGTATGAGCCAGGTAGCATTACGCCGCAAATAGCGAGCGGTACCTCCTTATTAGTCATTGCGATAACAGCTCTCTCCTCAAGCATTAGCTTTTGGAAACAGAAAAAAGTGGATGTGCAAGCGGCTGTCCTATTTTTTATCGGTAGTGCTCCGGGAGCAGTCGTTGGAGTTTATGTAAATAAATGGTTAAATAGCGACTCGTTTTATCTTTTATTTGGTTTATTTCAAATCTCCATGTTTATCTTGCTAATGATTAAAGATAAATTCAAGCCAAGAACGAACCAATGGAAGATTGTTAAAACCTATCTGGATGAGCAGGGGGAGCAGCAAGTTTATGGCTATAACCGCACCTCTGCTATCATCATTGCTTTTTTTGTCGGTATCATTTCTTCTTTGTTTGGAGTTGGTGGAGGGATTCTGATGGTGCCGGCACTGATCGTCCTATATCGTTTCCCTGCCCATATGGCTACGGCTACCTCTATGTGCATTATCTTTTTGTCGGCTGTTGTCGGTTCCACAACGAATATTATAAACGACCATATCCAATGGTTCTATGTGCTTGGTCTAGCGCCAGGGGCATGGATTGGTGGAGCAATAGGAGCTATTGTGGCTAATAAATTAAAAGGTAAGACCTTAATACTCCTGCTGAGAATCATGATCTTAGCGATTGCCGTTCAAATGATTTGTAAAGCTTTTGTTACTTAGCATGCCGTATTTTCATTAGAAAAAACACCCCTTCTCTCTTTTGCTCATATCGTAAAAAGAAAGGAGGGGTACAGATGATTGAAATGAAGCCGCTTTATTTTAACGCGGGTGTAGCACAGGCCATTACCGTGCATTTGCCGAAAACTACGCTGCTGGTTGTAGCCACGGAAATCGGATATATCATGTGTGGTGCGCTTGATGTTGGATTATTAAATGAGAAGTTAGCTCATCGAGAAATTATTGCAGGTCGTGCAACAGGCGTAAAAACGATACAAGAACTGCTGGATGCTCCTTTAGAATCAGTGACTTTTGGCTCAGCGGCTTTGGGGATAGAGATAGGTACAAAAGGTAGCGATGCTATTGAATTCATGCTCTCTCACGAACAACGAACATAAAGCGTAAAAGCCTCCTAATACCTCACGGACTAGGAGGTTTGCGATGGTGGACAAGCTCAAAAGCCTTAGCCAAACTTCTCTTTATTAGACAACAATAGTAAAATCAATTCTTCTTTTTGACGAAATTACTAATAGGTATAATGGTACTAGTACTAGGAAAGGCTTGGAAAAATTAATGCGATTATTGTCCATCACCCGCTGTGAAACAGGCATGAAGCTTGCACGAAGTATCTACAATAGTAATGGTACAATCTTAGTGGGAAACGGCGTTACACTTACCCAGAGAATGATCGCACGTTTAGCAGAAATGAATATTCATTCCATTTATATTGAGGATGATGATACAGCTGACATTCTTATAGATGATATTATCTCCGATGAGACGCGACGGGAAGCGATGGGATTTATCCATAAGTCGTTTGAAACGTTTCGTGAAGATCCTAAAAAATTTAGACAAGTGTTTGCGGCAGAAAAAATGGGACTGCGTGTTCGCGGCGTGCTCATGAATCTTATTCATGAATTAAAAAACAATCATTCAGCGATGAATTTACTAGGAACGGTGTGTGGTGTCGATTCCTACGTGTTTGTCCATTCCTTTAACGTAACAATTTATACTGTATCAGTCGGATTAAAAATGGGGTTAAATGATAAGGAAATTGCTGATTTAGCCTTAGGGGCTATTTTACATGATGTAGGTAAAATGATGATACCGCCTGAAATATTGAATAAGCCGGGGCGTTTGACTGATGAGGAGTATGAAATTGTCAAGCAGCATACCGTAATCGGATTTGAATTATTACGAAAACAAATAGGAGTTCCGTTACTAGCTGCACATTGCGCATTTCAGCATCATGAAAGAATTGACGGGAGCGGCTACCCCCGTCAATTAAAAGAAGCGGAAATTCATCCATATGCAAAAATTTTAGCCGTATGTGATGTGTTTGATGCTTTAACAAGTCATCGGGTTTATCGTCGGCCGATGCTGCCGCATGATGCTACGGAGCTGCTGTTTGCAGGATCAGGGACGCAATTTTGTAATAATGTTTTAGAAAAATTTCGCAATGCGATCTCTATTTATCCAGTTGGTTTGGGGGTCACCTTAAGCTCTGGTATCTCCGGCGTTATTATTAAAAATAATCCGGGATTTCCCTCCAGACCGGTTGTACGAATTTTAGAAAATGAGGCTCATGAAAAGGTAAAGCCATTTGAAATTGATTTAACTGCCGAGTTAAGTTTAGTTATTTCTGATTGTGAGCCGCTTAGCTAATCGGTTTATTTTTGAGAAAGCAAGCTTAGATGGTGACATTAGCTGGATTGCTTATTGTTTCGAGTCCAGCCTGATTCCAGGCGAGGATACCACCTTCTAAATTAATCAAATTCTCAAAGCCTTTCGATTCTAAAAGGCTGACTGCTATGGCAGAGCGAGCGCCTGAACGACACTGGACAAGTATAGGTTTATCTTTAGGAATCTCATCCAGTCGCTTGTGTAGAGAGCCGAGCGGAATATGAACAGCATGTGGAAGATGGCCCTCAAGCCATTCAGATGAATTGCGAACATCGATCAAGGTGACGTCCTGCTGATAGACAAGGGAAGTGGCTGTCATAACATCCATTTCCTTCATGTCTTTAAGCAGGGGGGACAGGTCGATGTTTTTTTGAATTTCATTACTATCACCCATCGCTAAGATATGGTCAATTCCAACCGCTCTTAAATCGGATAAAATTTGTTGGTGATCTTCTTTATTTCCAAGGACATATAAGGGACTTTGCTCATCAATTAACCAACCAGCCCAGGTACAGAAGCTGCGCTGATGGGGGATAGATAGAGAGCCATTCAAATGGCTTTGGGCAAATACTGAGGCAAGACGTGTGTCCAGCAGGATGGCCTCACTAGCTAGAATATCCTGTAGCACTTCCCGCTCCATCTGTAATTCTTTGGGGAGAGGGATATCAGCTATCAAGGCTGCTCCTTGTTTATTAACCTGTTTCATTCGAGAGAAGTAGCGGGGGGGCTCTGGCTGACCGTCTAACAGCCATGTGACGAATTTTTCTTCTTCTGTGAAGGATAGGGCAGGGTTATAGCGCTTTTCATAGCCTACCGTAGAAGAGGGGACGGCACCTAATGCCTTTCCGCAGGCACTTCCCGCTCCATGACCCGGCCAGATTTGCAGATAGTCCTCCCATTCTTTAAAACGTTGAAGAGATTGATACATTTGACGCGCTCCGACCTCAGCAGTACCTGTTTGACCAGCGGCCTTTTCGAGCAGGTCAGGTCGTCCTACGTCACCAACAAACACAAAATCTCCTGTGAATACTCCGATGGGCTGTGACCCGGCTAAACCATAGTCCTTTAATAAAAAGGACAGACTCTCCGGTGTATGTCCTGGCGTGTGCATAACTTCTAAACGGAGATTGCCTACGGACAAGGTATCTCCCTCATGGATAATTTGATGGACAACACCATCGAGTCCTTCATATTGCCAGTCAGGTCCCCCTTCTCCTGAAAGATAAAGAGTAGCCTGGGTCCGATGAGCGAGCTCTCTGGCTCCGGATACAAAGTCGGCATGGATATGCGTTTCCAATGCTCCTACGATACGAAGACCCTCCTGTTGGGCAATACGCAAATAAGCTGTAATGTCCCTTTGCGGATCAATGACGACGGCTTCACCAGTTCGTTGACAACCTACAAGATAAGAAGCTTGAGCTAATGGTTCATGATAAAAGTAACGTAATAACATGAATGATCGTTCCTCCTTTTATTTTTTAATATGAAATATGGATGGAACAAGGGTTACATTCGCCCTTTCATCATTGCTCGCCAGTAAAGGAGAGGAAGCAAATCCTTTTTTACTCGATACATGCTATACCTTTCCTTTGCTTGATCAAAGGGAAACGTTTCGCGGGGTTCTAGCTTGTAATCAAATTCTGCTAGGATCAAGCGATTATAGCCTGTTACTAATGGGCAAGACGTATATCCATCATATCGAGCGGATAAGGTTTGCTGATCCATGACAGCCAATAGATTGGCCACGAGCACAGGCGCTTGTTTTCGAATGGCAGCCCCAGTCTTGGAAGTAGGAAGGTTGCTACAATCTCCTAGAGAAAAAATGTTTGGGTAGCGTCTATGCTGTAGTGTAGCTGCATCAATTTCTACCCAGCCAGCTTCGTCTGCTAAAGGGCTTTCTCGAATAAAACGGGGGGGAAACATAGGGGGCACCACGTGCAGCATGTCATAGGAAAGGGTATGTAACTCTTTTGTATCAAGATGAACAAATAAAGCTTCTTTCTTTTCTGAAAGAATCTCTATCAAGTTCCATCTGAAGTTGGTGTGAATATTTTTTCTGTTAATAACATTCTGTAAGGAATCTGCATATTTTTTGACGGCAAAAATACTCGCATTAGCTGAAGCAAAAATAATCTGGGAATGGGAGCGCACCTTTGCCTTCCGCATATGATCATCCGCTAAATACATGATTTTTTGGGGAGCACCCCCGCATTTAATCGGTGTATTTGGGTGAGTAAAAATGGCAGTTCCTCCTGAAAAAGTACGCAGACATTCCCACGTATACGAAACATGCTCATAAGAATAATTACTACATACTCCGCCTTTTCCAATTGCCTCTGGAAGCCCTTTAATTTTGTCCCAGCCTATCTCAATCCCGGCGGATACGACCAAATAGTCGTATTGAATCTTTTCACCTTGTGCTGTACAGACTTGATTCATTTCTGGAAAAAAGGATTCGATAGACTCCTTGATCCAAGTCGCTCCCTTAGGAATTAGGGAGGCTTCCTCACGTTCTGTTTTTTCCTTTGATACAACACCTGCTCCTACCAGCGTCCACAAGGGCTGATAGTAGTGTTTATCAGCAGGGTCAATGATTGCAATACTTCCGCGAAGAGAGGGGCGTGCGCGCAATAATCGAGCCGCAACCATAATGCCGGCGCTACCTCCACCTACAATGGCAACACAAAACTTGCGGATATTTGACATCTCCATTCCCCTTTCAGCCATATAAAGACTACCA
The DNA here is from genome assembly GCF_001645205.1 of Brevibacillus sp. SKDU10. Taxonomy (NCBI): domain Bacteria; kingdom Bacillati; phylum Bacillota; class Bacilli; order Caryophanales; family Paenibacillaceae; genus Brevibacillus; species Brevibacillus sp. SKDU10. The sequence goes on from NZ_LSSO01000208.1 coordinate 44,418, forward strand.
ATCGTAAGTAAGATGAAGAAAAAAAATGTCAAAAAGAAAGGAAAACCCTTTCATTTACTAGGAGATATGCAAGTAGCATATTTTGTTAAAGATACCTCTTATTCTAAATTATAGACTTTTTTCCATTCATAACCAATCCCTTTTTTTAAAAATAACATACATTGTAGTTGCCAATGTGAACATGATAATCAAGACAATAAAATAGCCGTAGTTGGTATGTAGTTCTGGCATTACATCAAAGTTCATTCCATAAATGCCTGTCACAACCGTTAAAGGCATGAAAATGGTGGTCAGTGCTGTAAAAATGCGCATAATCTCATTGGTTCGATTGGAAACCGAAGACTGATAGGCTTCGCGGACGTTGCCAATTAGCTCTCGAAATGTTTCAAAATTCTCCACAATCTTCACGGCATTCTCATGAATATCAATGAAATATTTACGTAGGTTAAGAGAAATCAGAGATAGCTCCTTCGTTTGAAGCGCATGAATGAGATCGCGCTGTGGAGCCATCATCTTTTTGGCATACAGAATTTCTCGGCGTAACCCAATAATTTGAGAAAGATGAGTGTTTTTTGCTTTTAGTAAAACCTGCTCCTCTAAATTTTCAATCAGGTCTTGAATTTCTTCCATCACATCAAAGTAGCTTTCAATGAGCTGATCCATAAAAAAATACAGGAAGAAGTCGGACGAATGAATTTCTTCTTCACGAATAATGGAGGGAAATATACGAATCTCATCTATTTCAAATTTACTGACCGTAATGACATAATGCCCTCCGAGAAAGATATTCACTTCTCGCAGAAATATATCCTCATTCTGAAACTGAATGCTATTGCTTACGATAAAGTAATGGTCATGGTAGACCTCAAGTTTAGGGCGCTGTTCCTCTTCATCAATGCAATCCTCAATAGCTAATGGATGCAAATGAAACAAATGCTGCAAGATGTCCAAATCAAATAAACCTGCTTGTATCCAATAGAAACCGTTAGCAGGTGGGCGTATTGTTATTTCTATGTCTTCAACTGGTGTCATGGTTCCATTCTCAATTAAATAGATTTTCAACGTATACCCCTCCTCGATCTTCTATTCTCACAGATACCACTAGTATATCCCGTATGTTAGATAACCTTGATTTACTAAATTTATTACCAACATTTACTCTTAACCAAATAGGTTAAAATCGCTTACAGAGGCTATTTTCCCACAGTAAGATTGTTATGTTTTTATAGCGTTTTTAACAGATAAATTCCAGGAAAATTTTTCAATTAAAGAACGTGGATTTGAATGATTCATATATAAACAAAAAAGGGATGGTTAAATCAGAAAGTGGTCGAGAAAAAGTATGGGAATACTTGATAAGCCCACGACTTTTGGCAGTGTAGCAGAACAAAAATTGTTTTACCTCACCCAAAAGCATATGGCAAGTCCAGAAGGTGGAATCTATACCAATTATTTAGTGAGCTCTGATGAAACGAAGGGGCATACTGTTATCTCAGAATCAGTAGGATTACTGCTAAAATATGCTGTTGCTTCTCGGAATCAAGCTTTATTCGAGCAACAACTGAAGCTCTTGCAGCATCGATTCGTGGAAGATGATTTCATTGTCTGGATCTATCCACGGACAGGTCATAACATTGTGAATAGCAGTGTAGATGATTTACACATCATAGAGGCTATGCTAGTTGGGGCGCAGCTATTTAACAATGAACAAGCCTATGATTTAGGGATACGCCTTGCCAAAGGACTGCTTGCTACTAATAGTGACGGGAAATGGTTGTTTGATTACGCTGATAAGAAAAGGCGGCAAGCGGCTCCTACTGTGCAAATTCGGTATGCTAATTTGCCTGCTTTAAGGAAGCTGGCGGACGAGATTTTAGAATATGTACCTATTTATGAACAAATGAAAAAGCTGTTGGAGCAAGCTGAGCAAACAAATGGGCTGTATGCACTCGCGTATTTGCCTAACGAGGGTACCTATGTTCAAGATCCTGTATTACAGACAACTGCTGTCTCCGCTAATATGAGCGAACAGCTTATTACGGCTTTATATGCAGAGAAGGCCGGTATTTCTACGATTCATATGCGCAAGCGTCTAGCGGAGAGCTTGCAGAAAACAGGCAGGTTATTTGCTGCGGTAGATAAACAAAGCGGGGACATGAAAGCAGATATCGAATCGCCTGCTGTATATGCTTTGGCTGCCATGCTGTTCATAGAAAGTGATCAAAGGAGTCTTGCAAATCAATGTCTTAGACGTTTAGAAGAGCTACAAGTATCCAGCCAATCCTATCATGATGCACCGAGTGACATTAGGAAAAAAGCAGTGCAATCTGATGATTCTGCCACTTATGTTTGGTTTGGATGTACGGTCCTTCTATTAGTTATTAGTTATATAAAAAATCGGATATTGGGTCTAATACTGAGTCTAGGTGTGATTTTCACCTTTGGAACACTCCATCTGGTCTTTTTTTTGTGTCTAAGGAAAACACCAGCTTCTCTTTATTAGAGTTAGGTTGGTTTGTGTTATTTCCTTTCGCAGCTTACACAGGGGGCGTTTTAGGGGAAAGAGTTCGCAGTTGTATGAGGAATATCGGCATATTTAGCAGTCCATGGATGAACTGATGATGGTAGATCCTATTACAGGATTAGCTACGGAAAAACGCTTTTTCTTTGATTTGGAGGAAGAAATTCAATGAGAATATCGTCATTTTATTCGGAGACAGCGAGCGGGCTTAGTCGTGGGGACCTGGAAGGAACAAGACCCAGAGACAACCCCGCAGGACGAACAATTGATCATTATGCTAATTGAGATTGTTCACTATGATCAATTTGAAACCTTGTACGGTCAGAAATGGGGCAGAAGATTATTACTTGCACAATGGAAGAACAGCAATGATGGCAGTGATCGTTTTTGTCATAACCGTTCTGATCGTTCTCATTATCCTGATACGCTCATGGAAAAGAAAACGTCGATTGGAAAATATGGATCAGAAGCAAGGGACTGATATGACAGGAAAAAATGGTCAAAGTCTGACTCGATTAGGACGAAATTCGAAAAAGAAATAGCCATAAGAAAAGCTCCTGCTTATGTTACAAAAAGCAGGAGCTTTCTTTTTACGTAAGATGTTACAAAAGGTTATTTGTAAATAGGCTTAGGCTGCTTTTTCTGATTTTCCCAGCGTTTTAACAGTGGATAGGGATCAAATGCCCATTCATTATTTCCGGTGTCCCGATATGTTCCGTAATGAAGATGAGGCGGGAACTTGCCTGAGGTGCCAGGCTTTCCATAGCCAGAGCTGCCTACATAGCCAATTACTTCACCAGGGACGACGATATCCCCCTCTTTTAATCCCTTTTTAAAGGAGGACAGATGAGCAAAGTAATGATAAATGTTGTTGATATCGCGGATACCTACGCGCCACCCACCATAGCGGTTCCAGCCTAATACCTCAACTACGCCATAGCCTGTGCTCATCACCGGGGTAGAGTATCCGGCAAAAATATCGACTCCTTCATGAATGCGCCGTCCTCCCCAGCCACGTGGGTCTCCCCACGTACTGCGATAGCTATAAGAGAAGCGTTTGGGAATAGGAAAAGCATGCTCATTTAATGCAAGTGTTTGGAATTTCTCATAGATTCGTGAGAAGTGCATGATGGTTCTTACTGCTGAATCACGCTTATAATAGTTCCATAGACCAATCTTGAAATCATCGGAATTAAAACCATAGGTACCTAAAAAACGAACAAGACTAGTTAATACGTCACGATCATTATCCTGATCGGCTACACCATCTCCGGAACCATCTAATCCAATTCCATGAAAGAAGGTAATGGATGTTAGATTATTGTCTTCTGAATCAGGATTAAAAACACCACACCACAATTCAGTAGGAACCTTGATAGCAGTGAGTCGTTTGTTCGCAGACTCTGCTTCCTTGTTTTTTGATTTCTTTTTAATGGTTCGTTCGTACTGATCAATAGCTGCTACATATTTCCATGGAATTCCATATAATGCTTCGTATTCAATGAATAATTCCATACGCTCATCCCACTCTGACTTAGCAGGGGAAGTTGATGGTGCCTTAGTTGATATTGATGCCGCTAATCCTTGAGATGGAGCCATTAGGATAATAGCGATAATCCAACATGAATAAAGGCGTAGAAAACGCATACGTCTCCCTCCAGCCATTAGTCTCCTTATAGTAGAATGACCCATACGCTTATAAACTATGCTTGCAAATTTTGGGTGAAAAATAAAATGGCTTTAGAGCCTTTAGAAATAAAAGGAGAGGAGGTGTTATATATGACCAAACCATACGTTTTTATCGGGGGAGAAGGAGCTTATCAATTGACGACGTTATTGCCACTTTGGCAGCAGCTTCACAGAGAGGAAGGTCTGTTTTTTTCACAGGTAGTTGATTCGTCCATTGATACGAGTGAATGGAATATAGAGGAAGCAGGGGCATGGGATTCTCTGCTTGAATTAGGAATGCCTGAGAATTGTCAGGTTATGGTAAGTCATTTGATTCTTCCTGAGGAGGAGATGATGAAGGACTCCCTTCTCCAACTAGCAGTAGGTCAATATATTAAAAAATGGAGGAAAAAAGAGGAAGGGGAAGCTTGTAGCGCCTCATTTCTTAGCTGGCTACAAAGGATGGGGGTGCTTTCAGCAGCAAGTCCACCTCCTGGCAAAATCCAAAGGGTGTGGAGTGGTAAGGGCATATATATAGCATTTATCACCCCTGAAAAGGAAGGTATAAAAGAACCTCAAGACAACACTGTGGAAAATAAGCATGCTTCTTATATAAATGAGCCGATGATTCTTTTACAAGCCACTTTAGAAGATACCCCTCAGGAATGGCTGGGATATACCATGCAAAGCTTGTATGCGGCTGGGGCCAAAGATGTTTCCTATGTTTCCCTCACGATGAAGAAGAATCGGCCGGGTCTCATGCTACAGGTGATGTGCTACGAAAGCCAACAGGAGATCATGAAAAGCATCATGTTTCAGGAGACGACTACCTTTGGCATACGTTATTTTCCCGTTGCTTGTCATCGTTTAACAGAACAAATTTTGGATGTAAAAACAAAGTGGGGGGAAGTACAAGTAAAGCTGGGATTTTATCACGGGGATTGCGTGCAGATTGCTCCTGATTTTGAGATATGCTCCAGGCTAGCGGAAGATCACGATGTCCCTTTGCGGAAAATTTATCAAAAGGCAATGATGCTGGCTAAGGCACGCTTATAAGGCGTGCTTTTTTATATGGATGCTCACAAAGGGAAGATACGTTCGTAATCTTAGCAGGAACATAGCGGTAATATGAAGAAATTAGCCATAGACGGGGAGGACGAACATGATCAGATTTATTCATACTGCTGATGTCCATCTGGACGCACCTTTGACGAACCTATCTTCCATCTATGAAATCAGACAGGAAGATTTCCGACGTACGATGCGCCGAATACGCGATGTAGCAATAGATAATCAAGTCGATTTTTGGCTGATCGCTGGTGATTTATTAGAATACCATGGAGGCACAAGGGCGACTGCTTTATTTTTACGAGAGTTATTTGATAGCATAGCGCCCATACCTATATTTATCTCGCCAGGCAATCATGATCCTTGGCAGGAAGGGTCCTTTTATCAAACAATGGAATGGCCTGCGCATGTTCATATTTTCACAGATGAATGGGGCGTTTATGAATATCCGGAAAAATCGTGTGTGTTATATGGATGGGGGTTCCCTCAAGCGCATGTTACTGCATCTCCACTAGATTCCTTTCCAGGAACATTACCTGATTATCGTTATCATGTCATGGTGATTCATGGTTCAGTGATTACCGGTGAGCATACCGAGCATTCTGTCTATGCCCCGATGACGATTGGCGGACTTGCTGATACAGGGATAAATTATGTGGCACTTGGCCATATCCATAAGCCAATCCAATTTCTTCATCCACAGACTCAACAGGTTTTCGCAGTATATCCAGGTTCTCCTGAAGGGCTTTCAATGAAGGAGAATGGAGAGCGGTATGCCATTCTAGGAACTATTTCTGGCAATGGGGAGGTAACAGTAGATCCGATTTCTGTACAAAGCAGAATCAGCAGAAAACTGACGATCTCACTGAAAGGCTTGGAGAAAATTGATGCAATCGTAGAGCGAGTCGAGCAGGAGCTCTCTCAAGTAAATAAGGAGGATCTGCTCTATGTGACGTTTGAGGGAGAACGAGCTAGCCATTTGCAGGTTCCCGTAGAGATAATCAAATCACGTTGCAAGGAGTATTTCTTTATTCAATTTACAGATCAAACCTATCCAGACATAGATGAGCAGCAGGTGAAAGAAAAGGGCGGCGTTTTAGGAAAATGGCTGGAAAAGTTAGATGATCTGGAACAGGCCGCAACAAATGAACGAGAGAAGGCAGTAATCCAACTTGCGAAACGAGAGGCTTTACAGCAGATTGGGAGTGTGTTTCGTTGATCATTGAGGATATACATATTAAAGGGTTTGGTAAATGGCAGGAACGAACCTTTACCTTCGCGCCGGGCTTAAACCTATTTTATGCCCCAAATGAGGCTGGAAAGTCTACCTTATTACAGGCACTAGTGGCTAGCTTGTATGGGATGAAGAAGGATTTTATCAAAGTATCCCGTTATGTAGACGAATACGATCGCTATTATCCTTGGCACCATTCATCCTATGAAACCATTGTACGGTATACATTGGCAGATCAACAATTTCGCTTACATCGGGTTCTTGATAAAGAGCGTGAGCAAATGAAGTTGTTTTTAGAGCCAGAGCTGACAGAGGCTTTAGCCTTATATAAAGAGGATCGTCGGCGGGAATACAATTTTATCGAGAAGCATCTGGGTCTAAACCGCAGTTTATTTACAGATATAACCTGGATCAAGAGAGAGGGGTTACAGGCCCCAGAGCATTTATTACCAAACCTTGCCCAAGAAGGTGTGATTGACCCTGCTGTTCAGGGTGTATTAGCTGCATTGGAACAGGAGTATAGTGCGATAGGGAAAAAAGATAATGCTGAGAACACACGGTGGGGCAAAGCTAACCGACAATGGCAGCAGGCTCGTCAGGCTCTTCAACAAGCAGAAGAAATCTGGCTGGTAAACAAGCATCTCCACCAATCTTTGACGGAATGGCAAAAGGAAGAAGAACAAATCCAGAAAAGTTATGACATGCTAGCTAAACTGCTTACCGAGCATCAGCAATTTATGGAGGTTTGGCAGCGCTGGTGGACTTACACGTATGAAACCACTCATAGTGACCATGTAGCTCGCTGGTTAACCGAAGCTATACATGCACTTCCTGTCATTTACAGTGAGGTGCCAGAGCTGATCGAATGCCACCAATCGGCTCAGCAGCAGCTTGCTCGGCTAGAACTGGAGATAGGACAGCATACGGAGGCTGGCGATGTCATTGGACAAACTCCAAAAGAAGCAGGGGTACAGGAAGAGCCAGAGGAAGCAGCAAATCCTCTTGAAGAATGGAACAAACAAAATGAGTTACACAAGGATGCTGAGCTAGAGCAAGTAAACCATGATTACCAGATAGCACGCACGATGAATAAGAATCTTGAGGATACACGCCAACAACGCTATCAGCAGGAGGTCTTGCTGGCTCAACTAAAGGCCGCGCTACAAAATAAGAAAAGCGTTTATGCGGCAAGTAAGGAGCTTACTCATCTTTTGCAAGAAGCACCTCAACTGGCTTATTATGACGAGGTTGCGGCTATGCAAGCAGAAAATTACCTGCGGCAAAATAAGGTGGATGAGGTAGAGCTGTTTGTCTCAATGAGTAGTCGCAGAGCCAAGACTAGAAAGCAAAAGCTGGAACAATCGAAGCAAAAGTCAGCACGAGCAGCTTCCAAAATTCCCCTGCATATCTGGATAAGTGGTGAGACCGCACTGGTAACTGCCATTTGGAGTATGTGGATGATGATTGAACAGCGCTGGGATTTAGTGAGGATTGGCAGCGGAATAACTATGATTGCAGGCTTACTGAGCTTCATTTTTTATTTTCTGTATAAAAACAAGCTAAGCAGAAAAAGAAAAGAAGCCAACATTCAGACATCACAAGTGTCACAGATTCCTGAGTCTGTTTCGCAGTGGATTTCTCGGATGAATATTGACTCGGCAGAGCAAGTGCGGACGTTACGCGAGAAATATGCCAGATTACAGCGTTGCAAGCAGGAGCTGGAGACTTTTACGCAGGAGAATGAGGACCAAGCTACCCTACTAAGTAAGCTACATGTAGAAATAAGCGAGCTACAGCAAGAAATCGAGCAAGCGCAACAAACACTACAGCAGCTAATTGAGCAGGAGCAAATTCAGAGTGAGCGGCTCGCAGCTATTTTTTCTGTCCATCAGGTAGATAATTGGGAAGAATTTACCGATACACGGGAAGCCTTATTGGTAAAGCTCCATGTGTTATCCGCTAATCAAGGACAATTACAAGCGATCGAACGATTAGAGGAAGAATTGCAGGCGGAAAGATTGCGAGCAGAACAGTCAGCATTCATAGAACAAAAAGAAAAGGACCGACAAGCACTTCTGTTGAATTGGGCGGAAAAAACACGAAGCGCAATGCTTATCTCTAAAGAGAAAAAGGAGCATGAACAGGCTACAGGCCTAGAGGAGGCAAAGAAGCTGGAGCAGCAGCTTGCCCATGTAAGGGAGCGTATTGCGAGGGCAAGGGGAGAGCTTGGACAGCAAAATCAAAGCTCTTTGGCCAGAGCCAAGACGGCTTTTAAGGAAGCTGAGCTAGCATTAGAAGAGGTGCAAGTACGACGAGATAGCTTACAGCTTGCGAGGGATACGCTTCAGGAAGCCATGAAGGTATGGCATAGAGAGGTTTCCCCAGATGTTAGTCAGATTGCTTCAGAAGTGACCCGTCAGATAACTGAGGGGCGATATCAAGATGTGCGAATTGATCCTACCAATCAATTTTCGATAAAAGTAATAGAACCTAATTTTCACAAAGTTCTTCCTCAGGAGAAGCTGTCAAATGGCATGCAGGATCAGTTATACTTTGCCCAACGAATCGCCTTCATTTTACAAATTAGTAAGGCCAAGGAGCCGCTTCCCATTTTTTTAGACGATCATTTTGTCCATTACGATGAACAACGTTTGCAAAGTACATTAGCATACTTACTTACATTAGCCCAGACCCATCAAATTTTTTTATTTTCTTGTCAACAGCGAGAAATGTTATTATTAAGTGAACAAATTAAAAATCATCCGCGTCATCAGCTTCATAACTGGTACAATAAAGAAGCAAACAGTAACACCTAATAGGTTGCAGATAATAATCATTCTAATTATAATTGAGACACTGAAAAATGTTAGGAGTGTGACGGTAGATGGCACAACGCAAACCAGATTGGCTAAAAATAAATCTCGCATCTGGACAAGATTTGGACAACTTCCGTGAAATTAAGCAGATGATGCGTGGGAAAACCCTGCATACGGTTTGCGAGGAAGCAAAATGTCCCAATATACATGAATGCTGGGTGAATCGAACCGCCACTTTTATGATTTTAGGCGATATTTGCACACGTGCTTGTCGTTTTTGTGCAATAAAAACAGGTCTTCCAACCGAGTTGGATTTGGCAGAGCCAGAACGTGTAGCAGAAGCATCTGAACAAATGGGCTTGAAGCATGTTGTTGTAACTTCTGTAGCTCGTGACGATTTAGCTGATGGGGGAGCAAGTATCTTTGCAGCTACGATCAAGGCAATTCGCAAACGACTTCCTCTTGCTACGATCGAGGTTCTTATCCCTGACTTTATGGGGAACTGGGATGCATTGAAATTAGTTATGGATGCGCGCCCTGATGTATTGAATCATAATATTGAAGCAGTGCGCCGCTTATCCGATCGTGTACGTGCTCGTGCTAAATATGATCGTACGTTGGAGTTATTGCGTCGTGCAAAAGAGATGCAACCAACCATTCCAACCAAATCAAGTCTGATGATTGGTGTGGGTGAAGAAATTGAGGATATTTTGGAAACCATGGATGACTTGCGTGCGGTTGACGTTAATATCATGACAATAGGACAATACCTGCAACCAACGAAAAAACACATTGCTGTAACCAAGTATTACCATCCGGACGAATTCCGTATGATGAAAGAAGAAGGAATGAAGCGTGGTTTTAGTCACGTAGAATCAGGTCCGTTGGTACGAAGCTCTTATCACGCGCACGAGCAAGCGAATGCAGCAAAGGGTACCATTGCGGCTGCTAACGCATAATTGACAATAGATTAGATAAGCAATAATACGTTTTCCTACAAACCTATCATTTTAATGGGAAAAGCACCCTCATACCATAAGCTTTATGGCAAAGGGTGCTTTGTTGTCGTTTAGCGAGTCATGCTTGGTGTCTTGTTCATCATGCTTTTGGTTTTTTCGGAATCAGTCATGCCCCCAAAGCTTTTCACAAGACGATCGACTGTTTGAGTATGAGCTGTCCCCGTCGTGCTTTGCGTACTTGCTGTTTTTGCCGAGGAATTCGCTACATGAGACAATTCCTTAGTCATATTTGGATCATCGGTTAAATACACCTTGTAATACCGTGGCGCAATGGACAAAGCGCTATTCCGAGCCTTTACGGTAGCAGAGCGATCATCTTTATCAGATGTTTTGACACCGACAAAAATTTCTTCATCCGTCACTAGAACGGTAGCATTATCAATTCCTGGAACACTACAAACAACTTGACCTACTGCTTGTGCCAATGCATCACGGTCAATATAGACGCGCGATGTTTTTTCGTACCCGCGCAATTGATTGCGATGTACAACAGCATATCCTGTTGTATTTGCATTTTGGCCATAGGAGGTGTTATAGGTGCTATATATGCTTGGTGCACCTGTTCCATTCATTGCATTGTAATACGGATAAGAATGCGTACTGTTAGTGCTGCCATATGCATTGTAGATTCCTACCCCATTCATCCGATAGCTTTGTCCATAGCTTTCATTGGAGTATAGGCTGGCTCCTTTAGTCAAAGTTTGTCCAGAATAGGGGTAACCACTCCTGTTATAGGTGTTTGCTCTATACATAGAATTCGGAGTAGCTGTACCATATGGGGTTGTTCGATACGCAGAGGTTCCGCCATTTCTTAGGTAATCATTGTAATTAGGCTCACTGCCATAGAAAAAAGATGGACGTCCAACATTGTTACGATAACCAAACCCTTCGTAATCATAGTTATTGATGCTTGTACCATAATTACGGTTTGTGTATGCAGAGCTGGTATAGGATTTTGTTTGAGCTGTTCCGCCACCAGGGTTGGTTCCACAAGCAGATGTAAGTAATGCTAAGCTGGCTACAGTAGCAAAAATCCATTTCTTTTGCATAGATGGACACCTCCTGAGAATAGATTGCCCTCTTTAAGGATATGTTTTTCCGTAAAAAATGTGGTAAGATTGGAGAAGATGGTCATGTTTGAGGTTTAAGAAGAGGAGGAAGTACTCTTGATTCGCTTGCAAGCAGGTGTGTATGAATTATTGGAAGAAAATCGTGATGGCTGGAATCTGGAGGTCTGCAAAGAACGCTACAGCGATGTATTGGATAAATACGATTACATCGTAGGTGACTGGGGCTATGGCCAGCTTCGTTTACGCGGATTCTTTGAAAATACAAATCGTAAAGTGCCTTTTGAGCAAAAAATTGCTGCCTTAGATGAGTATCTTCAGGAATATTGCAATTTCGGCTGTGCTTATTTTGTTCTCAAACGCACCAAACGTTTGAATGAATCTGAGCTAGAAGACGAAACAGACCAAACCCTGATTGATTTGGAAAGCCTAGATAAAGAATCATCTTCTCAAGCGACCCAAACTCCTACCCGACCTCGAAATTATGAACGTCCCTTTAAACGTCGATCGGACAAGAATGATAAGCCGTCTCGTTTTCCTCGACAAGATCGGGAGCGTCCGAATAAAGAGGGGAAAGATGGGAAGGATCGAGGGAATCCGAAAGCCAATCGCACCGAACAAATAAGCAAAGAGAAGCGTGCTAACAATCAAGCTCCAAAAGGACCACGGGTCAAACCAGCGGCTCCACCTACTAAAAAAGTAATTCAAACGGAGAAATAACGATACAAAAAACACCTGATGAGACAAAAAAGGATTCTCAGCAGGTGTTTTTTTGATTAGTTATACGGACTCATATCCATGTTCTTCTTCCCCATATACTGGTCCATCCACACTACGGTAGAAAAATGGTGAAAAAAAGGGTGGGTAAAAGGGCGGATAAATGGATGGATATGGGCTGAAATAATGCGGGTGGTGGTGATGTCTATGATGATAATGGGAACTATCGTGACGCCAATCGCGTCTTTGTACAGGAACGTATTGATAAGGCGAATACTCAGGAATCACATAGGGTGTGTTGGCTGGGGAATAATAATGAGGGTAACTATCTGCATAGTTGTAAGCATTTTCTACACTGTACTCTGTATGTTGAATCTGATCGCTGGGCTCAGGCTGTTGGGGACTATGACCTTGGATTGGTTGGTTTTCGAATTGACTTTCCATAATCGACGATACACTCCTCACATTTTCTAGTTTCTATTTATGGAAGCAGTATACGAGGAAAATAGGCATTTGGCGTATGTCCGTGTGTAAAATGGGCGCCAAAGGCAAAAAAAAAAGCCCTCTGGCAATGCAGAGGACTCAGTATTGTTACCCAATGACTCGAACTAAAAACTCTTTTAATTCTTCCGCTTCTGCCTCAGTGATTTGATAGGCATACTCCAGGTATCCTTCTTCTTCTAAGTCATCTGGACCGATAATCGCACTGCGGCCGTTCTGAATATTGACAACCAACTTTTTGCCATAAAAACGACTTGTTTTGATAATTGCCAGATCAAAACGTGTGGAATCGCCCATAAAACTGACAAATCGAGTCGTTGTTTCTTCCGTTTCATCATACAGATAGAAAGGCTCGTGGGACATTATATTACCCTACTTCCATACTAAGTTTGGTTTATGATCTAGACTGTGTCTAGCCTCTACGAATCGAATCGTTCTAGTCTTTGCTCTCATGACTAGGGAATGAGTCTTAGCTATATTATTGCTTAGAAACTTAACCCCTTGCAATAGTTCACCGTCTGAAACTCCAGTTGCGGCAAAAATGGCATCATCACCAGAAACCAAATCATTAATTTTCAGGAGCTGCTCAGGATCATCAAGTCCCATTTGGCGGCAACGCTCGCGTTCTTCATCGTTTTGTGGCTTTAATCGTGCCTGCATATCTCCGCCTAAGCATTTGATAGCAGCAGCACTAATGACGCCCTCAGGAGCACCGCCAATGCCTACAAACAAATCAATTCCCGATTCCTCTGGCATAGAAGCAGCAATAGCAGCACCTACGTCACCATCTCCAAACAGCTTGACACGAGCCCCAGTTTCTAGAATTGCGTTAATGATATCCTGATGGCGCTCCCTTTCCTGAACAATCACGGTGACGTCTTCTATTCGTTTTTGATTTGCTTTTGCAACTGTTTCTATCATTTTTTCGATTGGATCATCTAGATTGATTAGACCGGCTGCGGCAGGTCCTACTACTAATTTTTGCATGTACATATCTGGTGCATGCAGCATAGTGCCACGATCTCCAATTGCAAGAACTGCCATGGCGTTATTGTGGCCCTTCGCAAGAATCGTTGTTCCTTCCAAAGGATCTACGGCAACGTCAACCTCTGGAGAATCTTCTGATTGATTACCTAGTTTTTCTCCAATATACAGCATCGGTGCTTCATCAAGCTCTCCTTCACCGATGACAACCGTACCGCGAATGGAAATTGTGTCAAATACGGCGCGCATAGCTGATGTCGCAGCATCGTCAGCTTCATTTTTTTTGCCCCGCCCCATCCAGCGTGCAGAAGAGAGCGCTGCTGCCTCTGTAACACGAACAACCTCTAACGCTAATTCTCTTTCCATCTGATCCTCCTGTGACAATCGTTGTTATCGTTTTCTCTAAAACGTGCTTTATCGACTTCATTTTATCACATCATCTGAAAAACAACAGGTGTTGTCCTGATGAAAAGCGAAAGAAATGTTTGGATAGGGAAGGTAATGTACGGAAATCACCTCTGATCTGTTAGATAAGTTATTTCATTCAGTATTTTTGTTATAATGGGACAAGGAAATGAGGTGAGTTTGTTGACGGAAGACCTTGGGATGAGCTTACTTGTATTGCTGATGGTTGTATTCACGTTTTTTGGAACTGTGCTTTGGGCAAGGCTTGCTTCTAAAAAACGCAAAAAATAGATGATTAAGCGGGGGAAGACAACATGTACGATGTAAATACAGCAAAGGTTGAGCAGGTTCTTACTTATATGGAACGCATGCTAACGCTTTTATCTCAAAATATTACTTATTCTGATGAAGAACTGGCTTGTGACCCAATCAAACAATTAGCAATCGAACGCGCTTTGCATATATGTATAGAAGGAATTGCTGATGTAGGAAACGCTCTTATAGATGGATTTATCATGCGTGATCCTGGCAGCTATACCGATATCGTAGAAATCCTTCGCGACGAAACTGTTCTGACAAACGAGCAGGCTACAGTTCTACATCGTGTTATGGAATTTCGCAAACCACTTGTTACCTATTCAGAGATTTCTATCTTGGAAATGAGTGCATTAGTTAGAGAAGCTCTACCTATATTAACAACATTTGCACCCTCTGTTCGGACATACATTCAAAAGGAATTATTTTAGGAATAAACAAGGCAAATAGGCTATTAACAAAAGTGGATTTTTTAAACAAAAACCTTTCATTAGTTTACTAATGTTATTCCTTCCTGTAGAATAGGAGAGAAAGGACGGTGATTGTTATGTCAAAGGAACAGACTTCCACACGTGATCAAATTCTGCATATGTTAAAAGTTAAAGGTTCCCTTTCAGTTAGCGATATTGCGTTGGATTTGGGCATCACGGAGATGGCAGTGCGTCGCCATTTGAACACGTTGGAGCGTGACAATCTGATCAAGTCCTCGCTGGTACGTCAAGCGATGGGTCGTCCGACTAATGTATACTCCTTATCACAGCAAGCGGATGAATTATTTCCGCGTAACTATCATGATCTTACGCTAGACTTCCTTCAAGATTTAGTTGATATAGACGGAGCGGACAAGGTAGCAACCTTGTTTCGTAGACGAGAAGATCGACTCGAAGAAACGTATCGTCCCTATATTCAAGGCGAATTGGAAGAAAAGGTAGCTGCATTAGCGGATATACAAAATCAGAAGGGCTACATGGTGGAATGGGGTAGAGACGAGGAGACAGGGGACTATTTTATTAAAGAGTTTAACTGTCCAATCTCTCAGGTAGCTCGCCAGTTTAATCAGGCATGTAGTTGTGAATTGTCATTATTTAAACGCGTATTAGGTACAGAGGTAGAACAGGCCTCCTGTATGGCCAAAGGTGGAGACAAATGCCTGTACAAAATTAAACAAAAGGCTGAATAAAGAGCTAACAAACCACTCATCTGCGGGTGGTTTTTTGTTTTATACAAGAGGATGTCATTTGTCAAGCTTAAATCAAGCAAGTACAATAGAGAAAGGCTAGGTGAAGGGAGAGACAATATGAAAACATATAAAGGATATCTGCTTGATTTAGATGGCACCGTCTATCATGGGAACCGTGTTATACCTGAAGCTGTCACTTTTATAACATATCTTCAGGAAACAAATACTCCCTATCTATATGTTACAAATAATTCATCGACCACTCCTGAAAAGGTGGCAGAACGTCTAAGCAACATGGGCTTGCCTACCACGCCCGATCAGGTATATACAACTAGCATGGCTACAGCAAAATATTTAACAGAACAAAAGGGACGGCCCAAAACGTATTTTGCTTTAGGGGAAGAGGGTCTACAGACAGCCATGGAGGAGGCAGGATTTTCATTTACAGAAGAAAATCCCTCCTATGTAATCATCGGTATTGATCGAGACTTTACCTATGAAAAATTAACAACAGCTATGCGTGCCATTCGAAATGGAGCCACCTTTATTGCTACCAATGCAGATCCTGCTCTACCAACAGAACACGGTCTCATGCCTGGAAATGGAGCATTAGTAGCTGCTGTAGCGACTGCATCAGCCGAGCGTCCTACCATTATTGGCAAACCAGAATCCATTATTATTACGTACGCATTAGAAAAGCTGGGAACCAAACCAGAGGAGACCATCATTGTGGGGGATAACCTACACACAGATATTCAAGCGGGCATCAATAGCGGCATTGACACCCTGCTTGTGCTCTCAGGATATTCCACACTGGAGGATGCAGATAAACATGATGAACCACCTACGTATGTAGAACAAAGTCTGCTTACTTGGATGGATAAGATACGTTCTTAGCTTTAAGCTCTTCTTCTTCCTGACGCCGCCGCCGGTGGGCCAATCGGCTGGATGCTGCGGCTGCAATTGCGCCTACTAGATCGTCTAAAAAGGTATGTACACCATACTTTTTATCGTTTAATTTCTCTAGCACACCGTATTTTAGCTTGTCGGCATACCCATAATTGGTAAATCCAATACTTCCGTAAATATTGACGATCGCGAGCGCCAGAACCTCGTCTACTCCAAAGAGAGATTCATCAGTCGCAAGCATCTCTTGCAAAGGGGATAGTAGCTTGTTCTGTTCAGCTAGCATGTCTAACTGAATGCCTGTTAATAGAGCATTTTGTACCTCACGCTTTTGCAGGACGGCATTTACGCTTTCTAGACATTGCTCCATTTGCAGATCGGGTATATATTTTTCTTGGAGAAACTTTACGATCTCCCCAATATCTTCAAGGCGTACTCCTCGCTCATGCAAAAGTTCAATTGCTTTAGAGTAAACTTGTTCACTCCAAATATGCTGCTGTTGATTCAACAATAATCGCCTCTTTCTAGCCTAGATAGAGATAGCATTTGTCTTTTTTCGGAAGGCTATGCACTCACCTATGCCCATGAAATATCATAAGCTATTTCAACAGAGTCAGGGCAGGAGGTTTGGACAATGGAAGAACTATTGGGCAAGTTTTGTGAGGAGTACTCTTTTGTTGATGTAGAGTGGAAAGAGGAGAATGGACGCAAGCTGTTGTATACGGATCGAGGATTACACTACATCCACACTTGTCCCCCATCGTATCGAGCAAAGGGCTTTTTAGTTGAGAAGGCAATAGAAGCGATCCATAAAAACTGTGATCTAAAAGTCTTACCAATTTGTAAAGCTAATGATGATAATTATCATATGAAAGATGGAGAAGTTCTGTACTATCTGCAAGAGGGCATGAGGGAGACAACGTGGGAGCGTCACTATTTTAATCTGGGTAGGTCACTGGCGGAGTTTCACCAATCGACTCGCACGCTTTCATGGGATAAGCTCTATTTACCATACCGCTCCTTAGGTACATGGCCAGAGATGTGGGAAAAGAAATGTAAAACCTATGAAAGTTTACTCGATAGTTTGGAAAGATCGAAAGCATTCAACCCCTTTGAGGTTTATTTATTTACAATGTTTACGTATATACAAGTATCTGCATCTACCGCTATTGATTATTTAAATGGTAATGGTTATAAACGATTGACCAATGCTATCAGTAAGCAAGGAAAGATAGCTTTTCAGAATTTTCAAGATGGTCATATTTTGTTTCATGAAAGTGGAAAAAGATACATCGCGGGACAATATAGCTGGGTACTGGATATGCGTACGCGTGATATTGGGCAAGGTATTAAATGGATTGTTCGCAAAAATGGATGGCAAGAAGATAAAGTAATAGAATTTTTAGTGGGTTATCAATGTATAGCACAGCTCTACCCTGAGGAATATTGCTTTATTTTTGCAATGCTGCTGTACCCCTCTCGCTTTTTAAAAACAGTGGAGATTTATAGCCTCATGGGCGATGAGGAGCGTGCATTAGCGGGAGAGGATTGGCAAACCCCGCTTGATGAAGAGCTTGCTACCATGGAACAAGTGCTTGGGCAATATCCAGAAGCAATTCGTCAGTACTTCGGCGTTGAGATTCCCGAGATACATTGGCTATGGAGGTTACCTGAAGATGACAACAAAACCATTTGTATATGTGACACGGAAAGTAGCGGAGGAAGCTATGAACCATTTAGCGACTATAGCGACTGTTGAGGTATGGGATCAGGAATATCCTGTCCCCCGTGATGTTTTATTAGAAAAAGCGAAACGCTCGGACGGCTTATATGTTATGCTGTCCGACCGGATCGATCGTGAAATCATTGATGCTGCTCCTCATTTAAAAGTAATCTCTACCCTCGCTGTTGGTTATGACAATATTGATTTAGAAGCTTGCAAAGAGAGAGGTATTGTTGTAACGAATACACCAGATGTGCTAACGGATGCTACTGCTGATCTGACTTTTGGGCTGTTAATGGCGGCTGGGAGACGTTTTATAGAAGCAAACAGAGTGCTGATGAATGGAGAATGGAAAACATGGAGTCCTTATTTCATGGCGGGCCAGCGCATTCATGGTGCAACGATTGGAATCATAGGGATGGGGCGGATTGGCGAAGCTGTTGCCAAAAGAGCGGCTGGCTTTGATATGCGTATCTTATACCATAATCGGAGCCGCAGAATAGAGGCAGAACAGACCTATGAGGCTACATATTGCTCCTTACCTGATTTATTGCGTGAATCTGATTATGTGGTGCTATTAACCCCATTAACGGAGGCAACGAAAGGTCTAATGGGTGCAGAGGAATTTGCAATGATGAAGTCTACGGCAGTCTTCATTAATGCCTCGCGTGGAGCTACGGTAGATGAAGAGGCTCTATACCAAGCTTTGAAACAGGGAACGATTTGGGCGGCTGGCCTAGATGTTTTCCAACAAGAGCCGATTCCAACAAATCATCCCCTCCTATCACTTCCAAATGTAGTGGCTCTTCCACATATCGGTAGTGCTACTTATGAAACGCGAGATCGTATGGCAATGCTTGTCTCAGAAAATCTAGTGGCAATACTTTCAGGAGACGAGGCGATTACTCCTGTATGAACCCAACCTTTTTGATGTCTTTGGTCTGTTTCGTCTTCCTAGTGATAGTGTTGCTAGTGGTGATTAGCATGTATGTTGGCCATAAATTACTGCATCCAAGACGTAAGCCGATTAATGTTCATCCTGAGGATTACGGTTTACCTGCATATGACTGTATTACATTTCCAAGTCGTGATCAGTTGAAGATGAAGGGCTGGTATTTTTCTGCTGAGAAGCACCGAGAAGCACTTTTGAATCAAATAGATAACGGAGCAGCAGAGGCTAAACAGGAAAACAATTCTGTACAACCACTTAAGCATGCTACGATTATTGTTGCCCATGGCTACAGCCAAAATCGCTTAGAACAGCATTTACCGGCGTTAACGCTTGCTAAATCCTTTGTGGAAGCTGGGTATGATACACTCCTTTTTGATTTTCGAAATGCTGGGGAATCAGAAGGGAATTTGACTACAATTGGATTAGAAGAGCAGAAGGATTTGTTAGGAGCAATTGATTTTGCTAAAAACTACGCTCCAGATCATTCTATTGGTTTGATTGGTTTTTCTATGGGGGCGGCTACCGCTCTGCTGGTTGCAGGGGAAGATGAACGCGTGAATGCGGTGGTTGCGGATTGTCCCTTTGCTTTGCTATCTGATTATCTTTCTAACAATTTGCCAGTGTGGACAAGACTTCCTTCCTTTCCGTTTACATCGATTATCCTAACTGTCATACCGATCTTGGTGGGGGCAAGCCCAAAGCAGGTGAAGCCTATAGAGGCAGTAAAACGATACGGCTCTAGACCGTTGTTCCTTATTCATGGCAGAGAGGATAAGACAATTCCTTATAAGGAAAGCGAAAAATTATATGAAGCAGCCATGCACCCCGAAGCAGAATTATGGTTAGTTCCAGAATCCGATCATGTGCGGTGTTATACAAGAGACAGAGCATTGTATTCTCGTCGAGTAATTCAGTTTTTTGATCGCTTTGTGGGGAAAAGTCCGAATAACTAAAATCGGACTTTTCCTATATATTGCATCGGTTTTTACACAAAAAAAGCATTCAAGGCATAGGCGCATGAATGCTTTCAATCGTATAATAATCTTAAAATACTTGTTGAACTTCTACAACACCAGGTACTTCTTCAACTAATGCGCGTTCAATACCGGCTTTTAGGGTGATGGTAGAAGAAGGGCAGCTACCGCAAGCACCCATCAAACGTAGTTTAACGATGCCATCTTCAACGTCAACAAGCTCAACGTCACCGCCATCGCGTTGAAGGTACGGACGAAGCTTTTCTAGTACTTCTTGTACTTGTTCTTTCATGGATAATCACTCCTTTTCAACTCCATTCTATTATAATCTCCCTACTTACGAAAATCCATGAGTTTCTATACTTATTATCATTCTTTTATCAAAAATAGGGGAGAAATGCACAATTGTTGCTGGTTCATGAGAAAGTCCTTCCTGAGCGGACAGTATGAAGATAAATGCAAAAAGTTTGTTGAAAGCATGGTATACTAATGGCGTTCCTATTTGTACTTATATATTCCTGCATATAAACATTGGATCGGAGGCAGATCTACGTGAAGGTTTATCGCAACATAAAGGAATTAATCGGAAATACACCTATTGTTGAACTGACGCAATTTTCTTTACCAGAAGGAGTTCGTCTGTTTGCCAAATTGGAGTCCTATAATCCAGGGGGTAGTGTAAAAGATCGTCTCGGAGTAGAATTAATACGAGATGCAGAAGAACGCGGTCTCTTGCAGCCTGGCGGGACTATTATTGAACCAACAGCAGGGAACACAGGGGTTGGTGTAGCGCTGGCCGCAGTCAATACCTCTTATCGTGTAATCTTTTGTGTACCTGAAAAATTTTCAATGGAAAAGCAAGAGCTTATGCGCGCCTTGGGGGCGGAAGTGATAAATACACCAACGGAATTAGGAATAAAGGGTGCAATCGCTAAGGCAAAGGAATTAGCTGAGACCATTCCAGGAGCATTTGTGCCGCAGCAATTTGCCAACCCAGCAAACCCAGAGGCTCACTATAAAACAACAGGTCCTGAGATTTGGGATCAAATGGATGGCCAAGTGCATACCTTTGTGGCTGGTGCAGGATCTGGCGGTACCTTTATGGGAGTGGCACGTTATTTAAAAGAACAGCGTGCATCGATCAGAACTGTTATAGTTGAACCAGAGGGCTCTATCTTAAACGGAGGAGAATCTGGTCCACATAAAACAGAGGGAATTGGGATGGAGTTTATCCCAGACTTTATGGATACTTCTTATTTTGATGCCATATATACCGTTTTGGACGAGGAAGCCTTCTCTCTTGTAAAAGAATTAGCGCGTAAAGAAGGTATTTTGGCTGGTAGCTCAGCGGGTGCAGCTTTACATGCGGCTCTGCAGGAAGCAGAAAAATCTGTTCCAGGAACGAATATTGTTGTACTATTTGCAGATAGTAGTGAGCGATATCTATCGAAACAAATCTATCAGGGGGGTCTATGACATGAGAATGAAAACTCGATTAATTCACGGTGGTATTGAGGGAGATATTCATACAGGAGCAGTATCCACACCGATTTATCAGGTGAGTACCTATAAACAAGAAGGAATTGGCGTTCATAAAGGCTATGAATATTCTCGTACAGGTAATCCGACACGCCATGCACTAGAAACCTACATGGCTGACTTGGAAGGTGGGGCACGCGGATTAGCGTTTGGTTCGGGAATGGCAGCTCTATCCACTATTCTGTCCCTATGCAGTCAAGGGGATCATCTTGTTGTTGGAGATGATGTCTACGGTGGTACTTATCGCGTAATTACTCGCGTTTTCTCAAAATTGGGCTTGGAGGCTACCTACGTCGATACGACTGACCTTGCTGCTGTCGAAAAAGCATTACGTCCTAATACTCGAATGATTATTATGGAAACGCCTACCAATCCTTTGTTAAACGTAACAAACATAAGAGCGGTAGCCGCTATTGCAAAGTCTAAAGGGATTTTACTCGTAGTAGATAATACCTTTATGACTCCTTATTGGCAGAACCCATTGGATTTGGGTGCCGATATTGTCTTCCATAGCGCGACGAAATATTTAGGCGGGCATAGTGACGTAGTAGCTGGTATCGTTGTGACGAAGGAAGCCGAGCTTGGTGAACAGTTGCACTTCCAGCAAAATGCCATTGGGGCAATTTTAGGTCCTCAGGATTCATGGTTATTGCTGCGTGGAGCTAAGACTCTGGGACTCCGCATGGAGGAGCATGAGAAGAACGCAAATCAATTAGCTAAGTGGCTCCAAGAACAAGCCTCGATCAGCCGTGTGCTTTATCCAGGCCTTGCATCTCATCCAGGCCATGAGCAAATGAAAAAACAAGCACGAGGCTTTGGCGGCATGATTTCTTTTGATGTAGGCAGCGATAAACGTGCAGAAGAAGTTTTATCTAAATTAAAGTACTTCACTCTTGCTGAATCCTTAGGAGCAGTTGAAAGCTTAATCGGATTACCTGCTCGTATGACCCATGCCTCGATTCCTGCCGAACGACGTGCAGAGCTAGGGATAACAGATGGATTGCTTCGTATCTCTGTAGGTATTGAGGATGTAGAGGATTTAATGGAAGATCTGGAACAAGCTTTATCGTAAAAAATTATAGTTGTTAGTTTATAAAATCAGAAGCCAACCCAAACAGCGAAAAATGTTGGGTTGGCTTTTTTCGCTTATACAGTACTCTTAATTTGGCTAGATGCATGGTATTGTATTTGTTCGAGTAAACTCTAAGAGATGCTATAAAAATACAAGAATGTAAATAGTACGCCCTGTCGTACATGCTTTTATTAAGCTAGAAATGTTATTTTTTGAGAAAGGTTTGAATGTTCAATCGACATAGACGGCTATAAACTAAAAACAATATAATGAAGACAAATAGGGAAGCGGAGGGGTTCAAATGAACGTAGAAATCTTGGTATATGGAACGGAGCAATTATGCGCAAGCTGTGTGAATCTACCTTCAGCTAAAGAAACAGCAGTATGGCTAGAAGCGGCTGCTGGAAGAAAGTTTGTACAGGATCAATTTGTCGTACGCTACTGTGATTTCTTACACCCAACGACAGAAGTGGATAAATTATGGGCAAAAAGAATTGTAGAAGAAGATTTGTGGTACCCACTTGTCGTAATTTCCGGGGAAATTGTCGGAGAAGGAAATCCAAAGCTAAAGCAGGTGTATGATGCTTTAGAAAAAGCAGGCGTTCAACCGATCGAAAGCGTTTAGGAAATGGAAAAAATAAGGTGTAACCTTTTTGTAAAGACTTCCTTACAGGGAAAACGTTATGATAAAGATGCAATCATAACAGAAAGAGAAGATGATGAATGAAAAACCATAAATGGATAGGGCTTTTAACCCTCGGCTTTTTGCTTGTCACCGGATGTAGTGATCGGTCATTAACCAATCCCGCGTTGCTATCGAATGTTGGTGCAGAGGATACAACTTTAGAGATGTCGAACCAAATACCAAATGATCCTGCAAAGCCAGAGCAGCCTGATAAACCACAATCCATAAGCAATCCCTCACCTATTGTGAAACAAGAAGGTATCGAAAAACAATGGGAAAAAGATATAATGCCAATTGATCCTAGTAAAGCAATTGGAATGACAATACAGCAATTATTTGCAGAAAAAGGTGAAGGGAAAAAGGATTATGGTTATAATGCGGATGGAAAATTCCTATCGGCTATTGAATACAAGGAAACGTGGTTTCAATGGAAGGAGCCAGCGAGAGCTCAATATATTATCAATAATAACAAAGTAATGCAAATTACCTTAACCTATGAGAAAAGCACAAAGGTGCATGATCTCATTAAACAGATATCCAGTCTCCTAGGCGAGGGAGAACAACGTAAAGAAATAGGCGCTCCTTCCTCATACTCTGCTCACTGGAAAACAGAAACGGCAACATTTGACCTACAGTATTTTGACACCTATACAGAGATTTACATCTTTCCTACCCGGTAAAGAATTGATCAATGAACAGAAAACCTACCTTGCCCGTCTACTTTTGGGAACAAAGGTAGGTTTTTTTGTATTCACGGTGCTTTTGCTAGCGGACAAAACTGTGTTACGTTTCAATTCACTTCTGTGTTGGCCTATTCATAATCTGGAGATAGCAAGGATAAAAAAGGTGGATGAGAATGGCTAATAAAAAACTGATTGGAATTTTAACAAGCAGAGAAAAAACGACGTTTAAGGAACCCAAATACTTTCGGAATTTAATCCATCAGGGGAAAAAGCTAGGAGCATCAGTATTTCTATTTTCCCATCGTGATGTATTGGTAAAACAACGACGAGTCAGGGGATATGTACCGGATAAACATGGCGGCTGGAGAAGCAAGTGGTTTAGTTGGCCAGACGTAGTCATAGATCGTTGCCGAACTAGGCAACCAGGATACTTACCCTTTCGCCGCCAGCATCATTTTTTATATGCAAATAGCATTTTCTCTAACAAATGGAATATAACAAAATATCTATGGACAGACAAAACCATGAGAAAATGGATGCCGCGAACCGAAATTTATTCAAAAGAGGCCTTACAGGACTACGTAGAGAATTATGCGATAGTCTATGTAAAACCCGGTAACGGTACAGGTGGCCGCAGTGTTCTTAAAATTTCTAAAGAAAACGGTGGTTTTTTACTAGTTGGCAGGAATAGGAATTTGCAACGTAAAACATGGCAGGTAACATCTAGAGATGCTTTGGTCGAGCGGGTCAATCTGTGGGTGGGTCAGGAACGAATACGTAACGGTCATTTTATGGTTCAACAAGGTTTAGATTTAGAATTACTGCCCAACAGGCCAAGTGATACGCGCTTATTAATTCAAAAAAATCAACAGGGACAATGGAGTGTTACGGGTTTAGGAGTAAGGGTTGGATTGTTGAACAGTGCTACCTCTAATCTGCATAACGGTGGTAAGGCCACTGACTTTACCAGCTTCATGAACAACAGATTTGGTGAAGATAAAGGTAAAAAAATTTTACAGGAGTGTCATGAGTTAGCTTATTATACAGTCCAGAAATTAGAGGAAAAGTATGGTCGAATGTTAGAATTTGGTTTGGATATCGGGATAGATACGTCAGGGAAAATTTGGCTAATAGAGGTTAATCCAAAACCGGGCCGCGATATCTTTTTAGGAATGGGAAAAGCTAAGCTGTATAAAAAGGCAGTGCGTAATCCCTTAGCCTATGCCATGTGGCTTGCTGACACGGAGAAAAAATTCTGAGAAGATAATAAGTAAAAAATTACGTTACCGGAAGCAAAACGAACTTAGAAGTCAGAATGCAAAATGAACGGGATAACTGCTCAAGAGCCAAGTCAGCTACAGGAGTCTACTTATTGTGAGAACAGTAGGTAGCATCTGTAGCTTTGTTTAAGTTGTAAAGGTGACAGAGATAGCAAAAATCTTACCTGCTAGATAAGCGGGCATAAGGGTGAAATATTTCTGAAAAGAACATTATAATGAAATATATACATAATAAATAATATATCATTTACTTATAAATATATAGGAAGAAAAACCCGTTTTTTTGGGACACAAGGCAGGAATTAATATGAAAAAAGTCGAATATCAAAGTGCTATTGATGCGATCTTTACTAGCCTTCAGCATGTATAGAGCAAGTCTACTCTAGATCAAACAGATAGTTTGAATGGTAATGAGGAGTATTTGAGTGGATAGAATAACATCCACATTCATAGGAAAAGGTGTAAGGGTAGGAGGTAGCTCATGTCTGACAGAGATTATGATTCCCCGCAACAATTGAGGAACAACGAGCGTCTTCACACCATTGGAGAGCAGGAGAGTCAAATTGCTAATTTACAAAGAAGTATAGCTCAAATGGAAAATAAGCTACAGGAACTAACACAGCAGCATAAAAGAATCTTTGAAACACTACAAACTCAAATTTTTGCAGGTAAACGACAAGAGGATGGCTCTTTTGTTCTCACCTTTTCGGAAGGTAAAGTTGCAGAGGATTTAGGAGTGACAACAAAGGATGTAGAGGGGAAAACTGTTACCGAAATTTTCCGTCCTGATATAGCTCCCTTTGTTCAGCAAAAATTTGAAGAAGCATTCTCTGGATGCTGCGTGTGGTTTGAATTTGAGCAGAATGAACGCTTTTATATTACGCAAATCTCCCCCCTTTTGGAAGGCGATAAAGTAGCCGAGATTGTCGGTACAGTGTTAGATATTACGCAGTCAAAGCGTGTGGATCAGAAAAAGAAACTGTATGCACAAAAATGTAAAACTAGTTTATCGATTCTGCCTCACGTCCTGTTTTCCTTTGAAAAACGAGAAGATAACCAAATTACCGTTACATTATTTGAGGGAGCACTTACGAAGCGTTTTGGAGCGGGCATAAAAGAGGGGTCCCTTGAAGATGTAATGCTACCGAACATGGTAAAAATAATAAAAAGTCATGTAGAGCGTGCCTTTTTGCAAGAAACAGTTGATTTTCAGGTTTCACTTGATAACAGGCTGTATTATGGACATATGAAACCAGTAATCATTCAGAATTGTGATACAAATAATCCAAAAATAACAGAAATTGTTGGTTTTTTAACTGATGTGACTGAGCAAAAGCAAGTTGAAGAAATGCTACACGTAGTGACTCAGGGGATTACAAATAAGATGGGGGAAGAGTTTTTTCACTATCTAAGTCGCTCATTGATAGATGTTTTGAAAGTGGATTACGCATTAATTGCAGCATTACATAAGGGTAAACCAGGTCGTGCCGTTACGATATCCATAAGTGATAAGCAAGCTTATTTAGAGAACATCGAGTACGATATTGCTCATTCTCCTACTGAAGAGGTGATCAAATCTGGGAAAATCTGTGTGGTAGAAGGTGTACAGCAGATATATCCGCTCGATCAATCTCTTCGTTTCTTTAAAGTGGAAGCCCTAATGGGACAGCTTTTATATGATTCTAATGGCAGTCCAATGGGGATTCTTGCTGTTATGAGCCGCAAGCCAATCACCAATCCAGGATTAATTGATTCCATGTTACATTTATTTGCGTCCAGAGCCACTGCTGAGCTAGAACGCAAATTGGCAGAAGAGCAACTCATTAAAAATAATGCTATTTTGCGAGCGACACACGAATCGATGATGGACGGTATGCTGATTGTTAATGAATGGGATCAAATTGTACATTACAATCGAAAATGCAGGGAAATGTGGAAGATACCTCAACACGTGGAGCAACAAAATAATGCCAATCATTGGCTCACGTACATGTTGTCGCAAATTAAGAATAATCATCAGGCAACAGCCCTTTTTAATCTTGCCCAAGTGAACAAGCTACAACCTGACACAGTGGAGATAAGCTTTTATGATGGACGAGTCTACGAGGTCTACTCGGGACCGATTGATTCATCTCAACAGCATTATTACGGGAGAATTTGGATATTCAAGGATTTAACAGATCGGAAAAAACACGAAGAGATGATGAGCCAAAAGCTTTTTTACGACTCGCTGACAGGGTTGCCAAATCGGGTATTGTTTGATGATCGTCTACTCCTAGCTATTTCTCAGGCAAAGCGCACGGAGAGTATGCTAGCTGTGGTCATTTTAGATTTGGATTGCTTTAAGGTATTTAATGATACATTGGGGCATGCGGCAGGAGATCGGCTACTGCAATTAGTCGCAGCTCGTTTGGCTGATCATATGCGTGAGGGTGATACCCTTTGCCGCTTGGTAGGAGACGAGTTCCAATTCATTTTCCCGGAAATATCTAGTCTTCAGGATGTAGCTCAACTCTCACAAGAGCTACTAGATAAGATTGCGCTCCCTTTTGAGATGGAAGGTCAAAGCTTAACAATGACTTGCAGCATTGGCATTAGCTTGTACCCAAATGACGGAACCACACAGCTAGAATTAGTGAAAAATGCCAAGGCAGCTTTATACCGATCAAAAGAAAAGGGCGGAAATATTTATCAATTATATACGCCTGCTATGACGCAAAGTGCTTTTCAGAAGCTGACTCTCATGCAGGATTTACGTTATGCAATCGATCGTAATGAGCTTTTTTTACAATACCAGCCCCGTTTTGATTTAAGCTCAGGAGAGTTAATTGGGATGGAGGCATTGGTGCGATGGCAGCATCCTAAGCTAGGATTGATCTCACCAGGTGATTTTATTCCATTAGCCGAAGAGATGGGGTTCATCGTCACGTTGGATGAATATGTTCTCAAAGCGGCATGTATTCAGAATAAAAAATGGCAACAAGCTGGATTAAAGCCAGTACGCGTAGCTGTTAATATTTCTCCTGTTGAGTTTCAACAGCGTAACCTCGTTGCAACCATTGCCAAAGTTTTGCAAGAAACCAATCTTGCTCCGGAATATTTAGAGGTGGAGATTACAGAGGGTGTCACTATGCATAAGGTAGAGACAGCCATTACTACCTTGCATGAGCTCAAGGAATTAGGCATTCATTTATCTATTGATGATTTTGGGACAGGGTATTCCTCCCTTAGCTATCTGAAGAAATTTCCCGTGGATACTCTTAAAATAGATCGTTCCTTTATTCGTGACATTACAGTTGATCCTGATGATGCAGAGATTGTTTCCTATATCATTGCATTAGCTAGGAGTTTAAAGCTGAATGTAATTGCGGAAGGAGTAGAGACAGAAGAACAGAAGAGCTTCTTAACGGAAAAGCAATGCTATGAGATGCAGGGATTTTATTTTAGTCCTCCGCTTCATACAAATGAATTTGCTAATTTATTGGAGAATGTAAGCAAATAACAAGGCACGTCATCATAGACAAACCCGGTATATAATCCGGGTTTTCTTTTTCACTTCCTCAAGATGCAATTTGCCGATTTAATATAATGTAATAGTATAAATATTTTGATATTATAGTATGGAGTTTAAAGCTGAGCAGAGAAACAAACAACCGCTCCTTTAAAAAATCAGAACGGTCGTTGTATCAAAATTCATTCAATTAAGTTAACCTAAATGGTTTTTATACATCCAAAGGACACCGCTTTTCATTACACGCGGCATTTGACCTACAAGCGACATTTTGCCCATTACGCCAAAACCTTCTTTTTTGCCAAGAGAGCCTAGTGTTCCTTTTAGCTTAATAGCAGGCATTACGTTAGGATAACCCTCGCCCTTCATCTCACATTTTAATACCATGGCGATTTGTTCTCCTTGCATCTCGGCAAGCTGGGCGCTTGGGGCATAAGGTAAGCTGGCGCTGTCACCCACGACGTACACATTGGTATAATCAGGTATCTGATGATAAGGATTGAGGATTGCGCGTCCGCTATTATCATGCTCAATAGGCAGATTACGTACAATGCGATTGGCTTGAATACCTGCTGTCCAGACGATGACATTGCTTTCTATAGGTTGATTGTTGTTATAAACCACACCATCCTCAACACAGGTTACATTAGCCATATTAATGAGTTCAACGTCATTTTTAATAAACCATTCAGAAGCATAATCCTGCAATTTTTTCGGAAAAGGGCTTAAAATGCTTGGCCCACGATCCAATAAACGAATGGTCAGATCTGGACGGCTCTCACGTAATTCAGCAGCTATTTCTACACCGCTTAAACCACCGCCGACTACAGTAACTGAACCATAGGGGTTAATATTATTGATCGCTGCATAAGCGCGACGAGTAGAGCCCAATGTTTGAATAGAGTGTGTGTATAGATCGGCTCCCGGAATATTATGATAACGATCCTCACAGCCCAATCCAAGAATGAGCCAATCGTATTCTAATTCTTCTTCATTTTCAAAATGGATCAAGCGCTCAGTTAGGTTGATGTCAATAACTTCTCCGTGTTTAATCTGCAAGCGTGGGTCGCTTGGAAAGGGCACTCGCACTTTACTTTCTGGTTCTGTTCCGGCTGCTAACGCGTAGTATTCGGTTTTTAAACCGTGAAAAGGCATGCGATCTACTAGCGTTACCGAAACATCTGCCGGCAAGTCAGGGGTAAGTATGTGTTCGATGATGCGTAGGCCCCCATAGCCACCACCTAAGATAACTAGTCGTCTCATAGGAAGTCTTATCCTTTCTATGCCATATTTAAAACGGTTCCATTTCAAACAATGGAAGTGCAACAGAAACTTTTAAACGCATAAGGAAAATGATATAATTTGAAGTCGTCCCCAATCATTATAACTCTACCGTCTGTTTAGGTCGAGTTCCAATATTCACATAACTGCAATAATTTTTGAATAGGAGGGGCCCATGAAAGCTTTAGTGGAATTTTGTTCAAGCAATGTCATTTCTTATACCAAAACAGTCATGGATGCACTAGAAAATGATCCTGACTTGGATGTGGATGTGGTGGAATATGGCTGTTTAGGACACTGTGGCGAATGCTACATGCAGCCATTTGCACTAGTTAATGGAGATTTCATCACAGCGGAAACGACGGATTCGCTTTTGACATTAATTAAAGAAAAAATACAGGAATTTGTTCAGGAATGGCAATAATCGGGAGAGGGATGTCCATTAAAAAGAAGAACGCTTGTTGAGAAGTCCACTTCAGTGGCCAACTTCAATCAAGCGTTCTTTTTTATTAGTACTCTTTAATCACGTTATAGTGCGTGTCGCGTTCTATAGCAATTTTACCTGCACCTTTAATTAACCAGATCAGGTCTTCCTTGGTGATCCCTTGGTCAGATAAAGCACCAGCAGCATGGCTGATACGTTCTTCTACTAGGGTACCGTGGGCGTCTGAGGCGCCAGCACGCAAAGCTAGCTGAGTTAATTGTGTACCGATATTAATAAAGTAGGCTTTAATATGATCCACATTATCTACCATGAGGCGGCTAATCGCAATCGTCTTGATGTCGTCCATCGCAGAAGTACGGCGTCTAATACCTGCTGTAGCTTTCATTGGTTGGACAGCTAAAGGAATGAAGACCTGGAATCCATTTGTCTCGTCCTGTAATTCACGGATACGCGACATATGAATTAAACGCTCTTCTTTCGTTTCGATGGAACCGTATAGCATTGTACATGGTGTCAGCATACCCAGTCCGTGAGCTGTACGGTGTGCAAGCAACCAATCGTCTGTGCTTGCTTTATCAGGACTCATTTTAAGACGGTATCGTTCCGTTAAAATTTCGGCCCCGCCACCTGTCAAACTCTCTAGACCTGCATTCATCAATTCTTTTAGCACTTCTTCCATGCTGATGCCGGCTATGCGGCTAAAAAATTCGATTTCTGCTCCGGTATAAGCTTTGAGTGCCACATCTGGATAAGCCTTCTTTAAGGTGCGAAGTGTGTCGACATAGTAGTCAAAAGGAACATGATTGTTATGACCGCCAACGATGTGGAACTCACGAATGCCATCGTTAAAACGAGTTCCTACATAGTGAAGCAATTCTTCTGAACTCATCGTGTAAGCGCCCTCTTGATCCTGATCGCGGCGGAAACCACAAAAGCGGCATTTCGCTTCACATACATTGGTCGGATTAATATACATATTTTGAACAAAGTAAACTCTATTTCCATTTATACGCTCGTTTACCAAATTAGCTAGTTGAGCAATACTAAACACATCGTCTGATTCATAAAGGGCTAGACCGTCTTCTATGGTAAGACGCTCTCGATGCAAGACTTTTTCAGCAATCGATGCCAGCGTTTTATCTTGCGAAGCCATTGTTAGCAAGGACATATTTTCAACTCCTGAATAGTTATATAATACACAATCCAATGATCGTTCCATCAATTAAAAGTATCTCTATTATAAGCTTCTTTGATAAATGCAACAACCTTCTAAGTTTTTACTGTGACAAGTTAAAAACTTGACAAGAACACACAAAATTGTACAAAATATACAGAACAAATAGTGACTTTTGTTTGCAGAGGGTTTTATTCTAAAGTAAAATGTGAGATATAGCTACATGAGGGGGGAGAGAAAATGCGGGAACAATTACTCGAGAAAATGGAACTCCTTCGCCAACAGATGGTAGAAATTGGAACTCAATATGGGTTACATCACCCAGAGGTATTACGTTGTAGCCGGGAAATTGATTTGTTACACAATCAGCTTTTACAAATGGAAAAAGAAGTAACCTTCTGCAATGATAAGCCTTTTCACCTTCATATATTTGAGAATCGAACCCATTTCGCTTGAGGTTTGCACTATACACTTCATGGACGGCGTCTTACAGGCGTTGTCTTTTTATTTCACTTTGTTTTCGAAAATTCTTACTTAGAGAAGTGCATCGTTACCTTGTTGCACTATATAATTCTTTGTATACTTAAGGGAAGCTGTTTTATAATAAAAAAACAGGATTTTATAATTGTTGATCGAGGAGGGAATAGCATGATCAACTTCACACCTCAAGCAAGTGCTAAAATTCGTGAATTGCTGGAAGCAGAGAATAATCCCAATATCCTTTTGCGCGTTGGCGTGAGAGAAGGCGGATGCAGCGGCTTCTCGTATGGCATGGGAACGGATGAATCAACGAGCGAGAGCGATCAGATTTTTACGTATGAGGGTTTTAAAGTAGCGGTTGATGCCGAGAGCTATAAATATATTGAAGGACTCGTAATTGATTATAAGGAATCCATGATGGGCGGCGGATTTACGATGGAGAATCCGAATGCCGTTGCTTCTTGTGGATGTGGTGCTTCATTCCGTACGCGTGATTACGCGGGAAAAGCTGAAAAATGCGAGTAAGTGCTTTGTACTAACAAGCGAGCTCCGCAATCAGAGAGAAGGCCTTCTTGTCTTGTGTAGGGGAATTCATACATGAGCAAGAGGCTTCTCTTTATTTTTTTACTACACGAGAGAATGGAATCAAGAAGCTGTTACTTGAGTGAAAAGAGGGAGGAGAATACGTGGAAAGGATAGCCGTAATCTCTGATATTCATGGAAACATACCAGCATTGGAAGCTGTGCTAAACGACATAGAGAAGCGCGGAATTAAAGAGATTTATTGCTTAGGAGATTTGGCTGGAAAAGGACCTGAACCAGAAAAAGCGGTCGACATGATAAGAGAAAAGTGTTCCGTTACAGTGCGTGGTAACTGGGATGACTTCATCGGAAATCCTACAGAGGATGAGGCGTTTGTCTGGCAACAACGACGCTTAGGAGAAGAGCGGATTCGTTATCTGAATACCCTGCCTTTTTCATATGATTTTTGGATGAGTGGCAGATTGATTCGATTGTTTCACGCTTCTGCAGATAGTGTCTTCCATCGTGTTCGTTTCACTGCCCCGTTGGAGGAGCGTCTGGCTATGTTCGATAACACGGAAGCAACGGGAAAAGGAGAACATACACCTGATGTAGTCATCTACGGAGATGTGCATCATGCATTTATTCAAGGATTAAAAGCAAAATCGTTATGTAATACGGGAAGTGTTGGAAATCCTTTGGATATGACACAGCCTTCTTATATGATATTGGAGGGCGAACTACATAAGCGACAACCAAGCAGTTTCTCAATGTCAATTGTACGTGTTCCGTATGATGTAGAAATCGCTATTCAAGTAGCGATTGATGAGGGGCTTCCAGAAGAAGAACTAGCTGCTTACAAAAAAGAATTGCGCACGGGACGTTACAGAGGATTACCAGATGAATAACAAAAGGACCCAGGAGAGGATGCCTCTTTGGGTCCTTTTAAGCTATAGCTATCTATTGTCCGCGATGACAATCATCGACGCCGCTTAATGCTGCCAAATCCCTTTTTCACCTTTGGTGGAGAATTGGTGCGTGGGCGGTCAAACATGGAGGAGTCCTTTTTGGAGGACGAAGAGCTGCCAAACCATGAACTACCTCCGCTGTCGCTTTGAGAATCTCGGATGATTTTACCCTTAGATTTCGTTGTGTCAGCATCAGATTTCTTAAAAATACTGCCGTCAGAGGAAGTCGATTTTCCACTATTATCAGAGGAACGGCGTAGGATAGAGCCCTTGCCTTCTGTAGTAATAGGAGCAAATGTCTTTTTGTCTTCTTTTGTGGGAGTATGGTAATCGGTCCCTGATTTATAGATATCTCGACTAGAATAGCCACGATAGTTACCTTGACCCTTGGATTTCATTGAATCAAACAGATCACCTAAAACAGAGGCAAAGAAGTAACCTTCTAGGAAAGACATATTATAATTTTTTTGAACGAATTCCTTACTATCTACTTCAATGATGGTATCGCTCGGATTAGCTTCATCCTTTTGCAGATGATACCATTCATCGGAATAGATAAGAAACATGTGGTCTAGATCTTCCTTGGAAATTTCCTTGGGCTGTCGCTTTTCAGCCAGCTCCTTGGCAACCTCAGGAACCGTTTTGTCTGTCGCGCGATAAATGCGCGATGATTCGGCCCCGTTTTTCGTAATCTTCTCTAGTGGATAAGATGATCCAACCGACTGATCGGCGCAACCAGTTAAGAGTCCGGCGACCAGAGAGAGGACGAGGGTTGTCTTTAAGAATTTTGACAATGCTTGCCACATGAGGCCTCCCTCCTACACTCCCCGGAGTACTTTTACATCAGCGGGGATGATAAATTCTCCTTCATACAACATAAAGCGTCCGTCTTGCCATTCAATGCGCAATAGCTTGCGGTTATCGGATTGGAATTCCCAGACATATTCTTCACCATCCGAAGAAAATGGTGTTTTTCCTTGTGCCGTCATTCTTCCATCGTATTGCTCTTCCAAATGATACTCAATGTCATCTAACTCGATTATAGTAGGAACCTCATCAGGAGAGTCAAGTCGACCATCAATTGGGGTATACAATTCATAGCTGGTTTTCTCGCGTTCTTCAATTTTTAAATAACGCAGGGCGTTACCATCCTGTAAGGTTAGCATAATTGCGTTTCGTTTCGGATTACGAGTGCGCCCTACAACTTGGTAGGTAACGAATGAGACTTCCACAATATCGCCTGGTCCCACGGTCAGAATACTTTTTTCAACAAGGGGAGGCTCAGGCTTTTTTAGGATATTTTTAACACGTTGAAAAAAACTCATATGCATTTCCTCCTACAGCAGGCAAGCGGTAATAATAAAGGCGCCGGTAACATGAAGAGAGCCAGAAAAAAGCGCATGGGCTACTTTTCCTTCCTGTGTCCCTTTATTCAAGTCAAGACCTGCTATCTGGTATACGCTAAATTGAACGATTTTTTCGAGAACAAATAATAACACGAAAGATACGACTGATACGAGTAGTCCCTGAATTAAATCGTTAGATAAAGATAATGATTGCGATAATATATAGCCCTGAGCAAGCAGTTTCATAATAAAGCGAGTGGAGACGGCTACATTTCCCCGCTTAATCTCTTCCATGTCCTTATACTTGGTGAATAGAGTATCGATCCACATCAAGAGGCATAGCAAGAGAGCGCCTGAGGCAGTCCAGACGATCATTCGTAAAATATTCAAATCTCCGAGCATACGAAACCTCCTTTATCATTTTGACGCATGATGCGTGTAATATCCAGTGAAAAAACGTGGAATAAGTAACAGAAAGAAGAAAGGGGGGCCGCATAAAGCGGTTTACCCCTGGTATTTTTTTAATAGCGCAGCTAGTTCATCCTCTACTGCTTTATCTTTATGCAATTGGGCAATTTCATCATCTAGCGAGGTTTGTTTTTTGTAAATTTCCCCGCTTGCCTCTGCTTCAGCTTCTAGTTGAAGGGCACGATCTTCCATGCGCTTAAGGCCAGCCATCGCTGTATCACTGTTAAATCCAGCCATGCTTTTGTTGATATTTTTTTGAGCATTTGCTGCATTCACGCGAGCCACTAATGTTTCACGTTTATTTTTCAATTCCACCACTTGCTTACGCATTTCTTCTAGCTTCAAGCGCAGGTTGTCAGCGGCTTCTTTATTTTTTGCATAGCTCGCTTTGTATTCTTCCATTTTTGCAGTAGCTGATTTTTTCTCTTCTAATGCACGACGAGCAAGATCAATGTTTTGAGCTTGAGCGGCAATGTGTGCTTGCTCCTCACGCTTTTGAACCAATGCTTCTTGTTCCTCATACAGCAGCTTGAATTTTTTTTCAAGAGCGATTTGAGCAGCTACAGCTTTCTCAGCATCCTCTAAATCCTGCTGCATATCACGTAGATATTGGTCAGTCATTTTAATTGGATCTTCCGCTTTTTCAATTAGAGCATACAAGTTAGACATGGTTAAATCACGTAGACGTTTAAAGAATGACACAAAGCATTCCTCCTTGTTAGTAGCAAACATATTAGTTAGGCCCATAGGCCCTAGCATTTAGCGCTTATACTCTGTATTACGTCTGTAGTCGAGAGAAGTTTCATTTAGGAAAAAAGAATTTGTTTCTCATTTGCTCAAAGCCTGATGGGACGTTTACAAGAAGCCCCTACACGCTGTTCCTTTCTTATTTTACTCGAAATGGAAGGTAAAAAAGAAGTGCAGAACATAAAAAAAGGCACAAACTCATATGAGTGTGCCTACTCTAAGTGAATTGAAGCTAAGCTTTGCTCCTGAACGGGTACTATTTTCGAGCATCCACACTCTGTACAGCTACATATATGTAAACAGAGCTGAGGAATTAAATCGGCATAGCCGTTTGATCTCTTACTATCGTCAATGGAGACGTACGGACTGTAATCGCCTTGATAATCGGAGAGTTTTCCTTTGTCTTGAAAATAGCTACGGCAATTGGGACAGCGTTCTAATAATTCCCGAAATCCATTGCAAATGGGACATATGGAGCTGTTCATATCGCACCTCCTAGAAATAGAGTGTGCGAGCTGAAGAAACGTTATGCAAAAAACCCCCTTCTTAATGAAAAGGGAAGGGGGGTGAAAAGAAGTTTGTGAATTGACAATGTTCTGTCTATATCGGTAAGCGGTTTTTGGAGCTGTTTTATAAATTCATGCTGGAGGAGTGACCCGGTTGTAGCTTGGCATTTGGATTGATATAGGCAATCGCATTGTTAACAGCCGTAGGAGCTTCACCAAACCCAACTGCAATCAGCTTCACTTTGCCTGGATAGGTGGCAATATCGCCAGCCGCATAAATGCCTGGAACACTAGTCTCCATTTTTGAGTTTACAACAATGGAATTCTTCTCTAGCTGAATTCCCCAATTTTTAATAGGTCCTAAGGATGAAATGAAGCCGAAGTTCACAATGACATCATCCACTTCGATTTCAGTTAACTCTTTGCTGATGTTATGCTCAATCGTAAGGCTCGTGATTCTGCCTTGGTCTGATTTAATGGAGGATAGTTCATAAGGAGTGAGTACATTCACCCGAGAAGCCATCATTTTCTCTACACTATGCTCATGTGCGCGGAATTTATCGCGACGATGAACGATATGTACTTCTTTCGCAATCGGCTCCAGCATCATTGCCCAATCAACAGCGGAATCTCCACCACCAAATAGAACAACACGTTTATCTTTAAAGGTGTTTAAATCAGTAACAAAATAATGCAGATTTGTTTTTTCAAAGCTCATGGAGTCGGGATGCTCCAGACGACGAGGTTCAAACGCACCGACTCCAGCCGTAATAATAACAGCTTTTGAGTAATGCACCCCTTTGTCTGTAGTAATTTGTAAGCTTCCATCTGCTTGCTTTGCTACATCTTCAACCTTTTCCTCTAAGCAAATGGTAGGGTTAAAATGAGAGATTTGTTGCTTAAGGCCATCTACTAATTCTTGGGCCCGCACTTTTGGAAATCCTGCTACATCATAAATATACTTTTCAGGGTATAACGCACTTAATTGTCCGCCTAATTGTGGCATGCTTTCGATGATTTTCACGCTCGCTTGACGCATACCGCCGTAAAAAGCCGTAAACAAACCAGCGGGACCCCCACCAATAATTGTTAGATCGTATACCTGCTCATCTCTTTTTAATGAACTCAAAGTCCCATACACCTCCATATTCACTATAAAAATGCTAAGCCACTTCCTATTATATACAGCCGAACACCTGAAAAAAAAGAGAAAGTATGAATCAACAACAATTTAGAGTCAAATTCGGCAATTTTGTGTCAAAAACTACTTGCAAACCATGAAAAATGTCTCTATTATTAGTTTGTGTTGGTGAAATATGTGCAATTTTTCACAGATATTTGATCTTTTTCACTGTGACATGCTTAATTTTCACTGTAATTATTTTAGATACCCACTATTGCAATTATTTTTTATGATGCAGGGAACAGTATAAATACTATCTTTTATCGTGAAAAAAAACACATGATGCAAGATGATTATTTAAAATTTGTAATGAGAGATGGAAGGAGTTTATCCATGAGCACACCAAAGATTCTAATCCTGGGGGCAGGTTATGGCGGCGTTACTACCGCTTGTGAATTGCAAAAAAAATTAAATCATAACGAAGCAGAAGTGACTCTAGTCAGCAAGCATGATTATCACTATTTAACTACATGGCTTCATGAGCCAGCAGCAGGTACAATGCCAGCTAGTCGAGCTCAAATTTTCCTAAATGAAATCATTGATAAAAATAAAGTAAATGTAATTAAAGGTACCGTTTCTAACATTTCTGGCGAGCAACAAAAAGTAACGCTTGAAGACGGAACCGAGCTAGAATACGACTATTTGGTTATTGGTCTTGGCAGCGATCCAGAAACATTTGGTATCGAAGGTCTTAAAGAAAATGCACTTACAATCCGCAGCATCAATGCGGTTCAAAAGATTAAAGAACACATTGAATATATGTTTGCTTCTTATAATAGTGAACCGGAACGTACAGATTATTTGACATTTGTAGTTGGCGGAGCAGGGTTCACTGGAATTGAGTTCTCAGGTGAATTGGTAAACCGCATCCCTGAGCTTTGCCGTGAATATAACATTGACCCATCATTGGTGAAAGTATATAGCATTGAAGCAGCTCCAACCGCATTGCCTGGATTTGATAAGGATCTAGTTGACTATGCAATGAATCTATTGAGCAGCAAAGGTGTAGAATTCAAGATCAATACACCTATCAAACAATGCACGCCAGACGGTGTAATCTTGGCTACAGGTGAAGAAATTAAATCGAAAACTGTCATTTGGACAGGTGGAGTTCGCGGAAATGCTGTAGTTGAACAATCTGGTTTTGAAGTAATGCGCGGACGTGTTAAAGTAGATGAATTCATGCGTGCTCCTGGTTATGAGAATGTATTTGTCGTGGGTGACTGCGCATTGATATTTAATGCTGAAGGTCGTCCATATCCTCCAACAGCTCAAATTTCAATTCAAGAGGGCGAGAACGTAGCTCGCAACCTAAAAGCTTTGGTTCGTGGCGAAAAACTAACAATGGTACCTTTTGTACCGAATTTACAAGGTACTCTTGCTTCACTTGGTAAAGGTGAGGGAATGGGTATCATCTTTAATAAGAAAAAATTATTTGGTTTATCTGCCGCATTGATGAAAAAAGGTAGTGATGTTCGTTACCTTTACAAAATCGGCGGTATTGGAATGGTCATGAAAAAAATTCGTCTCTAGGAGAGTAGCGAATGCGCCATGCTAGTGTACAGGTAAGAGGACTTCTTACACGCGAAGAGTTAGACCGATATAATGCGCTTATGGAAATTGGGGCATATCTGGAGCAACAAGAACGTTATGATTTGTCCTACCACATTCAAAGTGAAGTGGATCGTCTGATAATGCCGGGCATTGAACGCTTAAAAGAAAAAGGTCGAGAGCGTGATCAGGAAAATTTGCGGTACATGATTGACCATGGTTTATTGGATATTCATGAGGAAGAATAACCTTAGCTCGTAATAGGAAAGACGGTAAGCCCTCCTGTCTCTAGGGATTTTGATAGAGATAGGAGGGTTTTTTTGTGCTGTACGGATAGCGTATACTACATGAAAGAAGTAGATAGGAGGATACAATGCGAGAATCTAAGGTATGGCTTGCTGCTGGTGGCATCGTAGTGAAAGGCAATGAAGTTTTGGTTGTAAAGAAAACATATGGTGGATTAAAGGGAAAGTGGTCTTTTCCTGCTGGTTTTGTAGAACCGAATGAAACCGTTGACGAAGCAGCGGTGCGAGAAGTGTTGGAGGAGACAGGCATAGTTGCACGTGTACGTCAGGTTGCAGCCTTGCGCACAGGCGTAATTCGTAAGGAGATTAGCGATAACATGCTTGTATTTCTGATGGATTATGTTGAAGGTGATCCACAGCCTCAGGAAGGTGAGATTGAGATCGCTACCTTTATGCCCATCAATGACTTGCTTACAGATCCGCTTGCGACAGAGTATATTCAGATTATCTTGCCTCATATTCCTACGATGTCATCCTATCTCGTAGGAGAATCATATGTACCTGATCCTATATTTGGTTATTCAAGTTATAAAATTTTTACCTAAATGCTGTACAAGATGCCGAGCTTTATTGAAATACGCTCTGAAATAATCAGAAAAAACCTGATGATTCCGCTTACATCAGGTTTTTTGATTCTTTTTCCAAGGAAATAAAGGTGGAAATCACGCAGAAATGCTGTTATTATTTTAAAAACTAAATTATCTGAAAATAATAGAATGCGAAATGGAGAGAGGAACAATGAGGAAACATACTGAAGAAGCATGTCCATATTGCAACGGTCAGGGCTATTTTCACGTAGCGGTTGGCGGAACAGAAAATTGTCCAAGCTGCAAGGGCAATGGGATGAATAGCGAATTGTATAAGGAACTTCAACCGCTCCAATCATAAGAGCATTAGAGCAAAAAATA
The DNA here is from genome assembly GCF_001645205.1 of Brevibacillus sp. SKDU10. Classification (NCBI taxonomy): domain Bacteria; kingdom Bacillati; phylum Bacillota; class Bacilli; order Caryophanales; family Paenibacillaceae; genus Brevibacillus; species Brevibacillus sp. SKDU10. Next base: position 85,122 of record NZ_LSSO01000208.1, read on the forward strand.
AGAGGTAGAATGGAAGAGAGTATGAATGGAAATTGAATGGAATATATTTTGAAGTAGCCCGCTGCATTAGAGGATGCAGGGCTACTTTTTTCGTTTCTATCATTTATATTTACTCCTCTTCGGGACATAAGAAGCTGTGAGTTTTGATAAGCATTTTCTTTGGAAGTTGTTCAATTGACCGCTAAAGCACTTTTGGATACACTAAAGTCAGAATATAAACCAAATTCGGAGGTATCTCCTGCTATGTTTATGGCATTAAATCCAATAACACTTATCATCTCTATTGTGTTATTTAGTATTTTAGGCTTTGGCATCGGTTTTATTTTAAATATGCTTTTAAGAACGACCTGGCTTCCTTTTGCTCTTACTATTGGACTAATTGGTTATGTAGTCATTTCCCTTATTGTAAAAGATACACCGCCATCTATTTGGGATTATCTTGTGTTGTATGCTGGAATCGTAGGGACTTTTGCCAGTGGCTGGACGATTCAGACCTTACGTAGAAAAGGATATCGGATGTTTTAATTGGTTAGCACCCCTTGAGTAATCAGGGGGTGTTTTTGTGTCCTAGTAAATAATGTATATCCTCTCTCGCTATTGGAAATGACTAGATGATGAGAGGAGGCAAATAGAAGATGAAATGGGTACGTTTTGTGAGTTTACTCACGATTAGTATGGCATTCCTGCTTGGACTTACGTCATACGGCTATTCTTCTACCATCATTGATGCAGGAGGCACCACCAGTTCACTTGGTTTGCACGAGAAAAAAGAAGGCTACAAAATGATTAAAAAAAGATATGTGCTTTCTAGCTCCATGACAGAAACAAATATGGACACCGAAAAGAACGATCAACCGCAGAACAGAAAATTAGGAAACAGAATAAATAAATCAGATGAAACAGCTATTTTAAACCAATATCCTAAGGTACGGGTGGTGGCTACCGGTTATTATGCAGGTGTGGAATCAACTGGAAAAAGCCCAGGACATCCCTCGTATGGCATCACGTATTCTGGTATAAAGGTACATCGCGGGACATACTCCACGATTGCTGCTGATCTGCAAGTTTTCCCGCTTGGGACGGTATTGTACGTTCCTGGCTATGGGTATGGCGTAGTTGCAGATAAGGGTGGAGCGATCCGTGGTAAGAAGCTCGATTTGTATTTCAATACAAAAAATGACGTGTACAGTCAGTGGGGTAAGCGTGAAGTAGAGGTCTTTGTTATCCATCGTGGAAAAGGATTTGTAAACGAAGAAATGATGAAGGCCTTGAATAAAGATGGTGTAGAAGCATTTGCAAGAATTACGAATTAACAAGAAAAAGACCTGAGGCATTTCATTGTGCCAGGTCTTTTTCTCATGTAATATAGGCTGTTTCATGTTAAAAAGTTTGTATTGAGATAGCTATGGCTTTGGTGGAGCAGAAGATGTAGCTATCTGTGAGTCTAATGAAGCGCCTAGAGAAGGATGGAGGATGTTTACTAGCTGTTCCAATCCTTCCAATAATCGCGGAGAGGGGCGACAATATAGTCCTTCTTCTAAAATATGTACGTTATGATTGCGAATGGCTGTCATCTGCTTCCACTCTGGACGATCTGTAATCATAGAAGTCTTTATTCTTTTGATTTCAATTCCACACCATACGACCATGACATGATCAGGGTTTCTCTCTGCTACTTGCTCACGGGTGGATTTTACATTATCAGTATTGTAATCAGCAAACACATTTGCGGCTCCTGCTAATTCACTTACATCGGTTAGCCAGTTTGTACGGCCAGGTGTATAAATTGGATTGGGCCACCATTCCCAATAAAGTCTGGGACGCTTGCTTACATTTTGGGTTAGCAAGCGGATTTGCTCGATGCGTTTCATAAAATGTGCAGCTACCTGTTCAGCTTTTTCTACCCGATGAATTGATCTACCCACCTCACGAATATTATCTGCGATATCAAAGACGTGAGCAGGATTAAGGATAATATAAGGAAGATTGCGTTTCTTTAACTCTTCGATATTCTTCTCCATACCGGGGACACTGAGTGATGCTATTACAAGATCAGGTTGCAGAGCTTCGACTTTATCCATATCAATGCTCAGGTCTGGACCGACTTTCGGAAGGTGTTGCCATTCCAAAGGCCAATCGGAATGATCATCAAGTGCGATAACGTGTTCACCTGCATCCAAAGCATACAAAATTTCAGTATTACTTGGGCAAATCGAGATAATTCTCACATCTACTTCCTCCCCATGTGAGTATGTTTACCAGAATGGACGTAGGCACAGCGAGACAATAATACCTAACCAGCCACCCATAAACACTTCGATTGGCTGATGACCCAGAAGCTCTTTTAGCTTTTTTGTTTTTTCTGTGCGTGGATGTACTTTGAAGGTTTTCATCCCCTCAAGCAAATGGTTAAATTCCTCTACTAGCTTATTTAACACAACAGCTTGCATGCCAGCATGGCGACGAACACCAGTTGCATCGAACATCACGATGACGCCGATGATTGCTGAGATAGCAAAGGCATTGCTGGATAAACCCTCTTCAAGGGCTACAGCAGTTGAAAGTGCGGTGACGGCGGCGGAATGGGAACTGGGCATGCCCCCCGTGCTGAACATCAGTGGCCAACTCCATTCGCGGGTCGCCAGATAATTCAGGGGGATTTTGATGAATTGGGCCAACCCAATCGCCAAAAGCGCCGACCACAAAGGGAAATTGTCTAAGATGGTCATGCAGATATTCCGTTCCTTTCGTATAGACTTAATCCTACATGTTATTGTAACAGAAACTGAATATATACTTCCTTAACTTTTTCTTATAGATAATAAAGATTGCGCATTTATCCTGTAAATATTATTTACAACTTCATAACCTCTAACTAGAGGAAGATTCTTGCACAATAAGGGAGGGGCCAATGTGGATATCTCAATATATGATATGATTTAAGGAAAAGGTACGGGAGGGAGCACGATGCAAGAGCGATATCCCGAGCAATATCTTCAATTCTTTAAGAAATTTAATCAACGAGAATTTTACGATTGTCATGATCTGCTGGAGGACATTTGGATGGAGCAAAAAACCAATAAGTTTTTACAGGGTTTGCTCCAAATGGCTGTAGGCTTGTATCATTTGGAATGTGGAAATATAAAAGGGGCACGGTGGATGTTTACAAATGCCCACAAATATCTAAGAGCTTATTCGCCACAATATTGGGATTTGCCGGTGGATGAGGTGCTTCTCTATTTAGAGAAGTGTCTGCAAGCCTTGCCATCTTCTGAAAAGATTCCGTATGATGAAGTAGAAAAACTGGATTTCCCCTATCAGACATTTCAATTGATTACGGAGGGGAATAAAGACGAGGGACAGTATAAATAGCAAATAAAATGGCACGTATATCAAGTCTAAGTGATAGGAAGATATAGGGTGTACATTCAAGAAACGAGGGAACAGCATTGATACATATTGAAGCAAAAAATCCTTCTTATTTGGAAAAACGAATAGATTATTTCATCCTGCCCGTATATCAAAATCAGACTCTACATACCCAGGAATGGAGCGAGCTAGATGCAACATTCCATCAGCAACTGTCACATATGCTACAAACAGGCGAGATTAGTGATCAGAAGGGCAAAGTAACCATCCTGCATACACTAGGACAATTGACAGCCACTCGACTAGTATTTCTCGGGATGGGAGAAATGGCTGAATTAGATTTTATCTCCGCAAGAGATGCGTTTGCCAAAGCCGTGCAGCAGCTCAAAACGGAAGCATCTGAGAAAAGCCTTGCCATTCTCTTGACAGAACAAACCAATCTAGGCCTAGAGCGCTTGACCCAAGCTGTAGGTGAAGCTTTTTTACTTGGAACCTATGCATATGAGGGCTATCGAGCGATTCCGAAAAACAAGCCTTCTTTTCAAACCGTGGAAATTGTAGTCCATCAGGAGCAAGAAGCGAAAGCAGAAACAGGATTGCAACTGGCTCAAGCATTTAGTACAGGAACGAATCTAGCGCGTACGTTAGTGAATGAGCCTGGAAATTATTTGCCTCCACATGAGTTAGCAAGTAGAGCCATTGAGGTAGCAAAACGTTATGGAATGAGCTATGAGCTTCTGGCAAAAGATAAGCTGGAAGAGCTAAACATGGGCGGTGTCTTATCTGTCGCGCAGGGCAGTGCCGAATTGCCGTATGTGGTTGTCATCAAATACCAAGGGAAAGAGCAGTGGGAAGATGTCATTGGTTTAATTGGAAAAGGGGTAACCTTTGACACAGGTGGTATTTCGATAAAACCGGTAGCTGGAATGGAAGAAATGAAAACAGATATGGGTGGAAGCGCAGCGATGATTGGGGCTATGGAAGCAATCGGTCGCCTGCAGCCAGCCGTTAATATCATGATGGTCATTGGCTGCGTGGAAAATATGCCTTCTGGAACGGCATATAAGCCTGGCGATGTCATAACCACGATGAGCGGTAAAACTGTAGAGATTATCACCACGGATGCTGAAGGACGTTTGGTATTAGCAGATTGTATCACCTATGCCAAGCAGCAAGGGGTATCCTGCCTAGTGGATTGCGCTACGTTAACAGGTGGAATTGTAGTTGCGCTAGGGCACGTTGCGACAGGTTTGATGACGAATAATCAGCAATTAGCCAATGAAATGTTCCAAGCTGCTGAATACTGCGGAGAGCGTTTGTGGCAATTACCAACATTCCCAGAGTATCGCGAATTAAATAAAAGCCATGTTGCTGATCTAAAAAATTCGGGTGGAAGATATGGTCATGCCATTATCGCTGGCGTATTTTTACAAGAGTTCGCTGAAGAGACTCCATGGGTGCATTTAGATATTGCCGGGACTGCTTCTCAGAGCAAAACGACTCCGTTAGGCCCAGTAGGTGCTACGGGTGCAATGGTTCGCTCTATTGCTCAATTTTTGTTACAACGCGCCAACTAAGGTGTTCATAATATAAACGAGGTGAAAAAAGATGGCATTTACAAATCCAACCAATGACGAGCGCAGAACAATTTTAGAAGAGGCAAAAACGATTGCAGTAGTAGGCTGCTCTAATCGGCCAGATCGCACGAGCTATATGATTGCCGAGGCTTTGCAACATGCAGGATATCACGTAATCCCCGTTAACCCGATTATTGCCGGGGAAACCGTGTTGGGTGAGAAAGTGATTGCGTCCCTTACTGATATTACAACTCCGGTTGACATTGTAAATGTGTTCCGTCGCAGTGAAGATACTCTGCCTGTTGCAGAAGATACCATCAAGATGGCTCATAAGCCTAAGGTCTTTTGGCTACAGCAAGGAATTTATAACGAAGAAGCAGCTCAGCTAGTAGAAGAGCAAGGGATAACAGCGGTTATGGACCATTGCATCAAGGTAGACCATGCCATTTTGGTACGCAAATAAAGGAGCGATGAGATGTGTTTTATGGATTAAGCCGCGGATCAAAAGATGATCGCGTTCCACCTAATCAAAAGGTAACGACAGGCTTTCCTGTGCTTCATTATGGTAATGTGCCAGAGTACAAAGACTTGAGTCAGTGGGATTTTCGAATTTTTGGAGCAGTAGAGGAAGAGAAGACGCTAAGCTTCTCTGAATTTAAAGGTCTGCCAGCAGGAGAAGTACGCAATGACATCCACTGCGTGACAGGCTGGTCTAAGCTAGATAATGTCTGGGAGGGTGTTCCGGTAGAGGAAGTAGTGAAGTTGGTAACCATTAAGCCAGAAGCCAAATACGTGATGCTCCATGCAGAAGAAGGCTGGACAACCAATATGCCATTGGAGGATTTTATGGCAAAAGGGAACTTATTTGCGTTTAAGCATAATGGTGAGGATTTGACACCTGACCACGGATATCCGCTTCGGTTTGTTATCCCGCATCTTTACTTTTGGAAAAGCGCAAAGTGGGTTCGAGGGATCGAGTTTTTGGACAAGGATAAGCCAGGGTTTTGGGAGAAGAATGGCTATCATATGTACGGGGACCCCTTCAAAGAGCAAAGATACGCGTGGGACTAATATATAAAGTGGGAGGCTAAATAGTCCCCACTTTATTGTGAAAAATAAAGAATATTTCAACTAAAGGGAGTTCTTGTATGATAAATAACAATATTCCTAGAGTGGGTGTAGGAGCCGCCATCATAGATGACAAGAGCCGCATTCTGCTTGTCTTGCGCAAAAAAGCACCAGAAGCCGGGTGCTGGAGTCTACCTGGAGGCAAGGTGGACTACATGGAAACCATTGAAGATGCCGTGATACGTGAAATAAAAGAGGAGCTTAATATAGATATCGCCATTGACAGCCTATTGTGTGTGACCAATCATATTGTTCAAGCAGAAAATGTCCATTGGGTTGCCCCTACTTTTATTGCCCGTATCAGCAGCGGCGAGGTTCAAAATCTGGAGCCGCACGCTTTAGAGAATGTAGGGTGGTTCCCTATTGACGAATTGCCGAATAACATTACGATAACTACCACGTATGCTATTGGTCAGTTAAAAAATCGCTAAAGGTTTTTCACATGTTTTCACTCCGAGGAACAAACATAATTTTATAGCTTTCAATAAAAAAGGGGCCTTGCTCGCTCAGATTGTTTATTTGAGGAGCGGCCCTTTTTCTACTAGAAAAGAGGTAATGATAATAGCTGTGAAATCTGTATTGTTGCCTTCATTCCTGTGTCAAGCTGGAAGGCTTCTGCTTGCAACGTATAAAATCCCAGAACAGAACTATTCACTCTGATTACTCATGGTTTTTGTCCGTTCCTCAGAAGCTGTAATAGTACCATCCTCTGCAATGGTAACACCTGAAGAGATTGACTCGATCCGCTTAATCAATTGACGAGAATTTTCTTCATTCATCGGAACAGCCTGACCAAGCTCCGCGTGGTATGGGATCATTTTCAGCTCCTTAACGCCCTCCCTCGTCAGGGTAGCTTGTAGTACCATGGTTTCCCAGGTTTTCGGCTGTGTGGCGCGGGTAAAGATGAAATTTCCCATGCTGTATGCAATCCATTTTCCATCAAGCTGCTCAAAGCCTTGTAGAACATGAGGATGACCACCAACAATAAGATCAGCCCCTGCGCTCACAAGAGCTTTGGCCAATTCTTTTTGGTGCTCTACAGGAAAATCTACCTTTTCCTTTCCCCAATGAGCGATGACAATGACTAGATCAGCTTCCTTTTTAGCAGCTTGTACGGCTTCCACTGCCCGTTTAGGATCATACATGACCGCTAGGCCTGTCTTATTTTTGCCAGCATACCAGCTAATTTCCGGAACGACACGACTAAAGCCGAAGAATGCCATTTTAATCCCATTACGTTCTACAAAAACAGGGGAATAGGCACGATCAGCATTAACCCCAGCTCCTACATACGCGATTTTCTCCTTGTCCAGCGTGTACATCGTATCTAATAATCCGTCTTCTCCCTGATCCATCGAGTGATTGTTGGCTAGATTCACGAGATCAATCCCTGATTTCTTCATAGCCGTGACTGCTTCAGGCGATGATTTATAGACAAATTGCTTGTTTGCAGCCGGAGCCCCTTTTTCGGTGATAGGAGTCTCTAAGTTGCCGATTGTGTAATCGTCGGCTAGGAATATATCTTTTACATGCGTAAAGGCATGATCATATCCTTTATCCTTTAATAAAGTCTCCACATGTCCAGACATCATGATATCGCCTGCAAAGGTAAGACGAACATTGTCAGGTGTAGGTTTTGTTGAGTCTGTAGATGCGCCATTTTGAGAGGAAAAGAAGTTGTCAATTTTTTCGGGAAGATAGATACAAGCGACGATAAGGAGGCCTACTGTTAACAGAACAGTGTTTGCCAAGAGAAGCAGGCGGAGTCGCTTACGCTGTTCTTGCTTCTTTTTGTTACGTCTGATTTGAAGACGACTCGGTTTTTGTTGAACCATTATTCACCTCTAAAACTAGATTTATCAATTTATAAGACGGTACAGCTAAGAAAAAGTGACAAATTTAGGATGGAGAATAGATATGGGGCACTTAAAACTTTATTCTAAGAAAACATTTATCCGGAAGGGTTACAAATATCTTACAAAAACCTTATCTCAAAATGAAAAAAAGAGGCTTATCGGTAGCCTCTTCTCAAGCATGATAAATCATGCATTCTTACTAGTATTTTTTAGCTAGGCATCCTTTTTTAATCGGGCATCTAAAACAAAGGTTCCAAATGGGATAACGGATGCTAGCACAGCACCAATCGCACGGATGAATGACCATCTTAACGCAAAAGTAGCATGAGCGATAACGAATAGATAGAGAACAAACAGAACACCATGCAAGGGCCCGATCACTTGTACACCAATTGGCAGATCAGCATAATGCTTTAGCGGCATCGCGATAAACAGCAGGATTAAGAAGGAAAGACCTTCTAAAAAGCCAACCACACGAACACGTCCCAAAACGGTTTTTAGCATAGATGGATTCAACCCTCTCTTTCATTAATATAAAGAATATAGCTATGACTTACGATAATTAACACTATTTTATTACAGTTTACTTTCGAAAGTCCACGTCTTGTTCGGTCAATTTGTGAAAATTTGGTGATCGGAAGAATAAGATTCCCGATAAGAGCAACAGGATAAGGCACATGCTAAATAAGGTTTCACCACCAAAGCTCAGCAACACAACTCCGCCTAAAAAAGGACCAAATGTGCGTGAAATATCCCAGTGAATGCCGTGTAAAGAGAAATAACGGCCGCGTTCCTCAGGAGGAGCAATATCGGAAATGTACGTATGCAAGCGTGTTAGCCCGATGGTTTCTCCCACAGTCCAAGATAATTGAACGAGGATAAGGACGAGCATGCTTTTAGAAAATCCATAGGCGGCAGCGGTTACCATAAAGCATGAGCAGGATAACAGCATCACACGCTGAAAGGATAATCGTTCTGTAAGCTTGACCAATGGGAGCTGTAATATCACAGCTAAAATGGCTTTAATGGTTGAGAGAGTTGCAATAATAGATACATAATTAACAAAGCTTTCCTGCAAATAGATACGGAAGCTAGTCTCCGTTTGAGCATAGAAAAAACTGATTGGTAGAGTGTAGATCATCAGCTTGAGTACATGTTTGTATCTCGTGATCAGTGCAGTCATTCGATGGAATGAGAAGTAGCGATTATTACCCGTTCCTTTAGAAGCAAGGCTTACTCCAATTCGCTCGGAAGATCTGGTTTCTTTTTTCGCTGTTTCCGACGCCTCTACCTGATCAGACGAGGAAGAGGGAGCAGTAGCTGAGACAGGAGCTGTTTCGGGCAATTTCCACCAGCATACAAGCATGTAAACAAATATGGATAACGCTTCTATACCAAATAGCCAAGTAGGATCATACTGGTATAGCAGCATTCCCCCAACAGGACCCAATGCAAGACCAGTGTAGCTAATGGTATTGAGTAATCCAAACACTTCCACGCGTTGACTCTCTGTTGTTACATCAGCAATTTGGGCACGTTGGGCAGGAACAAACAATGATTGTCCCGCTCCATGCAGCATGTATAAAAGGGCAAAGCTAAGTACCGAGTCAGCCAACATAAAACCTGCCATTGCTAGACTTTGCATGGTCAAGGCAAGGAGCATCACGGGTTTACGGCCTAATCGATCGGTAATGCCGCCTCCGAGCAGTGTAACAACGATGTCGGTTAACGGCTGTAATCCAACAATAAGCATAGGTACAAGCACAGCACCATTTAATTTATCATGCAGATATAATAATAAAAATGGGGCAAGCATTGAGCTGGATAGGCTGGTGATGAATGCTCCAAACATTCTGATCCAGATGGTGATATGATAGCGGTGAGTCCAATTTTTTTTCAATGGATGACGTAATTTCATAACTTGATCCCCCTTTGTTTTGCTGATTGTATGGCATAAGGGAGACAAGAAAAAGAGAAGAAGAGCAAGCTCTACTTTTTCCTCTTTTAGTAGGGGGAGACCCCGAACCATTTATATCAGGAGTCAATGGATGAGAAATAGAGGTTGTAGTGGTAGTTGAACAAGGGAAAAGGAAGAGTCGATATGTATATCATAGATGATTTTATTCGATTTCGAACAGAATTGATTCATATTCCATTAAAAGAGCCTATTTCGATTTCTCTTGAGCAAATTTCTACTCTGTTGTGCTGCACTACCCGGAATAGTAGGTTTATTTTGCAGAAATGGATTGCTCTTCAATGGATAGCATGGATACCTGGCAAAGGAAGGGGAAATCGTTCACAGCTTTCCTTTCTAGTTGAGCCAGATGAAATAGTAGTCAGCCATGCGCAACAGATGATTTATTCAGGACAGGTAGCAGAGGCACTGACCCTTATGCAAAAATATACGGTTACTCTGCCAAGAGCTAATGAGCGATTCCAGCGATGGTTTCGAGTCCAATTTGGATTACAGTGGGAACGGGATCAGGGCAAAAGGATCGAGACACTGCGTCTTCCTCTAAGTGAACCATTATCTGTAGTTGACCCTATCCATGCTTATTTACGTTCCGAGTGCCATATCAGTCAGCATATTTGTGAGACGTTGCTTCGTTATAATAAGACATCTGGAAGAATGGAATCTTACTTGGCCTACCATATCGAAAAGAATGAATCTGGGGATCGCTGGACGATTTTTTTGCGCAAAGGAATCTTGTTTCACCACGGGCGGGAAATGCTAGCAAGCGATGTCATTTATAGCTTTCAGCGATTAGCAAGGGAGAATTCTCCTTATCAATGGCTTACGCGAGAAATAAGTGAGATGATCGAGCGTGACAATCGAGTGATTGAAATAAGGCTTACAGGTCCTAATCATTTGTTTGATCGTTATCTAGGAAATGAGCATCTTGCCATTGTTCCAAGGGATTATGTAGAGCAGGTAGGTGCGGATTTTGCTAGGATGCCTATAGGAACGGGGCCGTTTAAACTAATTCGCAACGATGATGGCCTGGTCATACTTGAAGCCTTTGAAAGTTATTTCGGTTTTAGACCCCATCTGGATCGTGTGCAGTTTATTGCGTTGCAAAAAAAGACTGATGAAAACGAACAGATAACAGCGTATGGTATGTGGTATGAAATGGATGAAGTAGATAATGTAGAGCAAACAAAAGAGGGGGGCAACGGGGAGTGGCAAAGGGCAACGAGCGATGATTGGTGTGTTCAGTATCTAAGCTGCAATCAGCGAAAAACAGGACCGACGGCAAATCTTTCCTTTCGACAGGCGTTGCAACTGATTTTATCCCCCAAACAGATGCTGCACGAACTGGGAGGGGCACGCCATGAAGTAGCTACGTGCTTTGCTTCTTGGAAAAGGGATAGCTTTCCGGGAGAAGAGAGCCAACGAGAATCTGAGCGATGTCTTTTTGAGCATGTGCGTTTGTTACTTCAACAAAGCAATTATCGAGGAGAATCCCTTCGTTTACATACTTTTACCGATCGAGATCATGTGGAAGATTGCCAATGGATTAAAGAGCAGTGTGCGATGTATGGCATAAGCATCGAAGTTCATTATTATGCGGTAAGTGAGTTACTGCGGCCTACCACTATTGAGCAGGCTGATTTGATTCATGATAGCGCCACAGTGAGCGATGATACCGAGCTGTCTTTATTAGAAGTTTTTTTATCATATAACAGTTTTATTTATTCTCATATGAAGGATGAGGAGCGGCAAAGCATTGACAGGGCGATTACTCACCTGCAAAGCCTTCAATCAGGGATAGATCAACAGAATGCGATCGCCGAAATAGAGCAAATGCTACAGCAACAGATAGCTTATCTGCCCCTTTACCGCAATCGGATAGGGTTAATGGTTGACCCGCATCTGCACGGAATCAGAATTAATCGTCAGGGACATGTGGATTATCGTACATTGTGGTACAAGCATAGGAGTTAAGTGAATAGGTGATACAGAAAAGGAATGAAAAGTGACAGCATAATACCAACTGCTGTGACAACTAAGAAGCCTAAGGCAATATATAATATTTTTTCTACCACCCAAGGCAGTCCAGAGTTTTGGCAACCTCTTTTTTCTCGGAAAAATGTCATGAGAACGACAGCGCTGGTAAAGATAATGGTATATCTCATCACACGAAGGATGTATTCCATCCAAGTCAGATCTTGAATAGTCATCCGACCAGAATATAGCGTGATTTCGCGCTTTTCTGGCACAAAGAGAATCATGATAGCTAAGCCAACAAGAAAGCCATATTTTGCACTTTTGACTAATTTATCTTCCATAAGGGAACCTCCTAGTCTCATTGCATCCACGACTATTTTACAGTTTTTTCCTTGGGATTCATAGGAAAATGCGAAAAAGATCGTTTTTTGTAGAATTCGAAGTGGAAGCATGGAGGCTAGAAAGGTATTATGGAGTGGACATTGTTTTTGAGGCAGTGCCTGAGAAGGAGGACTTACCGTGGCGAATTATGCCGACAGACGAATTTATTCCCCTTATATGATTTTTTCAAGGGAAGAGTGGAGGGGCCTGCGAAATGAGACGCCCTTATCCATCTGTGAAGAGGATTTAGCTGATCTAGAAGGGCTTAATGAGAAACTATCACTAGAGGAAATCAGTGAAATCTATCTGCCTCTCTCCAGGCTGTTAAATTTATATGTAGAAGCATCACAAGAGTTGTACAAGGCTGCCGATACTTTTCTGGGGAATCGTTCAGAAAAGGTACCGTTTATCATTGGAATTGCTGGCAGTGTCGCCGTTGGAAAAAGCACGGCAGCACGGGTGTTGTTATCCTTGTTGAAACGCTGGCCTAATCATCCAAAGGTGGAGCTGGTTACTACGGATGGCTTCCTTTATCCAAATGAGATTCTGGAAGAACGCGGTCTGATGAAACGTAAGGGCTTTCCGGAAAGCTATGATACAACAAGGCTGATCAATTTTTTAGCAGACGTAAAATCTGGCGTGAAAGAAGTGAGTTGTCCACTTTACTCCCACTTGACCTACAATATTTTGCATGATCAGGAGCAAATCGTTTCGCAGCCCGATATTTTGATTGTGGAAGGATTAAATGTCTTGCAGGTAGGACGTACTATGGATAATGAAAGTATGCCTCAGGTGTTTGTCTCTGATTTCTTTGACTTCTCCATCTATGTGGATGCCGATGAAAAAGACATACGCGAGTGGTACTTGAATCGCTTTTTATTGCTAAGACAGACGGCCTTTCAGAAGCCGGCTTCTTATTTCCATCGATATGCGCAGTTATCGGATGAAGAGGCGCTGGATGTAGCGAATAACATCTGGCGGGAAATCAATGCAGTTAATTTACATAAAAACATTTTACCTACTCGTTATCGCGCTGATTTGATTTTGACGAAGGGAAAACAACATGCCATTAAACAGGTGATGTTACGAAAGCTCTAAGCTGACGCAGGTTTTGTCACAGAAAATACAACTGTACGACAAGGCCTTACAAATCATTGTCTTTTCCAAAAGTTATCAGTAAGATAAAAGAGGGACAGGTCTCTTACAAGAAACAGGGACTTTTTGTGTATGTACATAGGCGGAGCAAAGGCTCACGCTAAACCATAAGAAGGAGTTGTGTCACATGTCAGCCAATGAAGCATTGCTCACGTTGGAAGGATGGTTTACCTATCATGACTTCCGTAAGATCAACTGGGAAAAATGGAAACAAGCATCTAGCGAAGAACGCCAAGCGGCTATTGACGAACTAACTTCCCTCATGCGTGTATGGAATGATGCAGAATCCGAGACTGGTGGTAGCACGGCTGTTTATTCTGTACTTGGACATAAAGCCGATCTATGCTTTATCTTCTTACGCCCTACAATGGGTGAGCTTGATGAGTTAAAAACAGCGATCAATAAAACTCGCTTTGCAGATTATACAGAGACGGATTACTCCTACATTTCCGTGGTAGAGTTAAGCAACTATGTAAACAATCCTGGTCAAGACCCTAAAGCGAATCCGCATGTACGTGAGCGTTTGTATCCAATTCTGCCAAAATGGGATCACTTCTGCTTCTATCCGATGAACAAAAAACGTGGAGAAAAAGACAATTGGTATTCCATGACAATGGACGAGCGTCGTGAATTGATGCAGACTCACGGTTTGACTGGCCGTAAATATGCCGGTAAAATCAAGCAAATCATTGGCGGTTCTGTGGGCTATGACGATTGGGAATGGGGCGTTACCTTATTTGCTCATGACCCAATAGAATTGAAACACATTGTATATGAAATGAGATTCGATGAAGTAAGTGCTCGTTATGGTGAGTTCGGGAACTTCTTGGTCGGTAACTATGTAAATGAAGAAGCTCTACGAAAAATGTTTGCGCTTTAACTGAATGAATATTACTTTAAAAGAAACCGGTGAGCAAAGGCTTATCGGTTTTTTGCCTTTTTGCACAATTTCAGGTGGTCAGACCTGTTGGAATGGGGCAAACTGGTATATGATAGATGCGTAAGTGAACTGACAATCAATACGGCTCTAGCTAGAGCGATCATAGGCGGGGGACTAACCATGAGTATCAGTCAAGAAACACGTCAGGAAAAAGATTTTCTTGGAACAAAAGAGGTACCATTGCATGCTTATTATGGCATTCAAACGTTACGTGCTGTAGAGAATTTTCCGATCACAGGCTATCGTATTGATGGGGAGCTGATTAAAGCACTCGGCTATGTAAAAAAAGCCGCGGCTCTAGCCAATATGGAAGTAAAACAGCTTTCTTCCAAATTAGGTGATCCAATCGTACAAGCTTCCCAGGAATTGATTGATGGCAAATGGCACGAGCAATTTATCGTTGATCCCATTCAGGGTGGTGCCGGCACCTCTATCAATATGAACGCTAACGAAGTAATTGCGAACCGCGCATTGGAAATCATGGGTGCGGTGAAAGGCGACTATTTTTCCCTAAGCCCAAATACGCATGTAAACAAAGCGCAATCTACAAATGACGCGATTCCTACAGCCGTACATATTGCGGTTCTGCGTTTGATTAATCAGCTATTAGGCACTATGGAAGCGTTGCGAGATGCATTCATAGACAAGGCAAAGCAATTTGATCATATAATTAAAATGGGGCGCACTCATTTACAGGATGCTGTTCCAATTCGGATGGGTCAGGAATTCGAAGCATACAGCAGAGTATTAGATCGAGATATTAAACGAATTGGGCAGACTCGTCAGCACCTGTATGAAGTAAACATGGGGGCAACAGCAGTAGGTACAGGGCTAAATGCCGATCCAATCTATATTGAGCGGGTCGTTAAAATTCTTGCAGAGCTGACCGAATTGCCATTGGTTAGCGCAGAAAATTTAGTCGATGCAACACAAAATACGGATGCTTATACAGAGGTATCTGCGGCTCTGAAGGTTTGTATGATCAATATGTCTAAAATCGCTAACGACCTACGCTTACTGGCTTCTGGTCCTCGTGCTGGATTAGGTGAGATTAGCTTGCCTGCTCGTCAACCAGGCTCTTCCATTATGCCGGGGAAAGTCAATCCAGTAATGGCAGAGGTAGTGAATCAGGTAGCATTCCAAGTGATTGGGAATGATCATACGATTTGCTTAGCTTCTGAAGCGGGTCAATTAGAGCTAAACGTGATGGGGCCTGTACTTGTATTTAATCTGATCCAATCCTTGACCATTATGAATAATGTATTTACCGTATTCCAGAAAAACTGTCTGGAAGGTATTGAAGCAAATATAGAGCGTTGCCGCCAGTACGTAGAAAATAGTGTGGGCATTATTACTGCACTTAATCCGCATTTAGGCTATGAACCAGCAGCGCGTATTGCCAGAGAGGCAACCCTGACTGGCAGATCGGTACGTGAGCTGTGCCTAGATTATAATGTATTGACGGAAGAGGAGCTCGACATTATTTTAGACCCGTATGAGATGACACATCCGGGAATAGCTGGGGCATCTCTTTTGGATCGCGAATAATGCGATAAAGCAATATAATAAAAGCAACAACATAACAATGAATAGGCGGTCAATTCCGATAACATTCACGGAAATGATCGTCTATTTTTGTACCGGTGTGAGAATAAAAGGACAAGGAGCGAGGCCGGATGCTTACTTTGCAGCAAGCAGCAGCAATACAGGCAACATTTGCTCACGAACTGATTACAGGAACAATGGTGCATGAGGCAGAGTTTTCAATGCGACAGCAACAGCTTCAAATGACAATTCGTCCTGAGCTTGCACTGGTGATATCACTTGATCGTTATCCTGATTTAGCAGTGAATCAGCCTGCTGGCTGGCGCCAAGAAATTGGACAAGAATTACTCGGGGTATTGCATCAGGCTTTATCTGTTCCTTTTGTATGGTGCTGGGTCTCAGAAGGGGTTATTGTCGTATTACTGGAGCTGCTTGATGAGACAAAGAATAGGCATCAGACTTTTGCTGATCAAAAGGCTCGTCAGATTGCCTCTCAGATTGTTCAGCATGCTGATGAGAAAAGGATATCGGTCTCCATTGGCATTGGGGGCGTCTATGAAAATCCGCTGTATATGCAGCATTCCTATCAAGAGGCACAAATGGCTTTAAAGGATCGTTTTTTTCAAGGAAATCAGTTGATTTTGCCCGTAAGAACGAAGCAAGACCGGGATAGCAAAGGCAGAAGAAATTCCTCCATACCTAGCAAAAATCGAGCAGATGTGATCGCAAGTGTGAGAATTGGCGATGAACACGCTACGCTAGAAGCCTTGCACAAGTTGCTTCATGATATGACGATGGTCGATCAGCAGGATGTGGAGAGCTTTCAATCGGAGGTCGTTGAGGTGATAACAGCCATGTCGAGAACGGTTCTGGAGCAAGGGGCAGATGCTTCCACTATTTTGGCGGAGAATGCGCGATTTATTCAGGATCTCTATCAAACAATACGCTATGACACTTTCCTGAAAAAAGTCGAGCGGTACAGCATACATTTGGTTCGGCAAGTAGAACAGCTAGGCATGAAAAAATATTCCCCTGTTATTAGAAGCGCCATTACGTATTTGAAGGAGCATCTTGGTGAAAAGGTAGGATTGAAAGAAGTAGCACAAAATTGCTGTTTGAGTGTCTATCATTTTAGCCATCTTTTTCAACGAGAAACGGGATACAGCTTCCTTGAATACGTTCATCGCATGAAGCTGCAAAAGGCTGTTATCTATTTGGAAACAACAGATTTATCTATTAAGGAGATTGCCTTTGAACTAGGATTTGAGGATGCTAATTACTTTAGTCGCCTATTTAAAAAGCAAATGAACATGAGTCCACGCGAATATCGTACAGCAAAATTGTGCTAGTTTTTCGCAAATTACGCTAGATGCAACGTAAGCGCTTTCCGGTAAACTGAAAGAAATAAACAGTTTTTTAGGAAAAGTCACATAATTACAGGCGATGCTAGGCAACCATCCTAAGGGAAAGGGCTTTGATATCATCTGCTTCGATCTGCTCAAAGGCTCGTGAGGAGCGACTGGTACGAGCTTTCTGAAATCCAAATATGTCCTGCTGAGCGGGATGTGCCGATCCAATCGACAGCTAGCAAGCCCGTTGTGTTTGTAAGCCAATGTTTGCCTATACGAAAGGGGAATGCAGTATGACAACAACCAATAAAAGAGTAGTGCGAGCTCCGCGCGGCAATGAGTTGAATGCGAAAGGCTGGGAACAGGAAGCGGCTTTGCGCATGCTGATGAATAACTTGGACCCAGAGGTTGCAGAATGCCCTGAGGATTTGGTTGTGTATGGAGGGATTGGTAAAGCTGCACGTAACTGGGCTAGTTTTGACAAAATCGTTGAATGCTTAAAAGAATTAGAAGCAGACGAGACATTGTTAATTCAATCGGGTAAACCAGTAGGAATATTCCGCACACATTCGCAAGCTCCGCGTGTGTTGTTGTCGAACTCGATGTTGGTTCCTGCTTTTGCAAATTGGGAGACATTCCGTGAATTAGATCAAAAAGGTTTGATGATGTACGGACAAATGACAGCGGGTAGCTGGATTTATATTGGAACACAAGGAATTTTGCAGGGAACGTATGAAACCTTTGCAGAAGCCGCACGCCAGCATAATCATGGCACGTTAAAAGGCACCATCACTTTAACAGCAGGGATGGGCGGCATGGGGGGAGCTCAACCATTGGCTGTTACGATGAATGAAGGTGTGGTCATCGCAGTTGATATTGACGCTGCTCGCATCCAACGCAGGATTGACACCCGCTACTGCGATGTGATGGTGCATGATTTAGATACAGCATGGCAGGTGGCAACAGAAGCGAAGAACGAAGGCAGAGCATTGTCGATTGGCTTGGTCGGTAATGCCGCAGAGATTTTTTCAGAGATGGTTGCACGTGGGCTAACGCCTGAATTCGTTACCGACCAGACTTCTGCACATGATCCTTTGAATGGATATGTACCCATCGGCTATGGATTAGAAGAGGCAAAATCATTAAGAGAGAGCGATTCAAATCAATATATCCAACTAGCAAAACGTTCAATGGCTGCCCATGTACGGGCCATGCTTGATTTGCAAAAGGCAGGGTCGATCGTCTTTGATTATGGGAATAACATTCGTCAGGTTGCTTTTGATGAAGGGGTTGAGGATGCCTTTCAATTTCCCGGGTTTGTCCCAGCCTATATTCGCCCATTATTTTGTGAGGGCAAAGGGCCGTTTCGTTGGGCTGCTTTGTCAGGCGATCCACAGGATATTTATAAGACAGATGGGCTTGTGTTAAAGCTGTTCCCAGAGAACGAGCATCTCCGCCGTTGGATTACGATGGCCCAGGAAAGAGTAGCATTCCAAGGCCTGCCCGCCCGTATCTGCTGGTTAGGGTACGGAGAGCGTGTCAAAATGGGCCTTGCTATCAATGAAATGGTACGAAGCGGTGAGATTTCTGCACCAATCGTCATTGGACGAGATCACTTAGATTGTGGTTCTGTTGCTTCTCCAAATCGGGAGACAGAAGCAATGAAGGACGGCAGTGATGCAGTAGCTGATTGGGCTATTTTAAATGCGCTGGTAAATACCTCTGCGGGTGCAAGCTGGGTCTCCGTACATCATGGCGGCGGTGTAGGAATGGGGTATTCCTTGCACGCTGGAATGGTAGTTGTGGCAGATGGTTCGCTGGAAGCAGAAGAACGACTGAAGCGTGTACTTACAACCGATCCGGGCATGGGAGTTATTCGCCACGCTGACGCAGGCTATGAATTAGCCGTTAAAACAGCAAAAGAGCGTGGGGTTCGAGTACCAATGCTAGATATGTAAAAAGCAACGGAGTAAAGGGTTAATAGGAGGAAAGCGTGATGTCGCAAATTGATTTGCTTGTTCATAATATCAAAGTACTCGTCACAATGGCTGGGCCAGCCGGGGCACGTTCTGGGGCTGAGATGAAAGAAATTGGATTGGTTCAAGACGGGGCAGTAGCCGTGGTAGATGGACGAATTGTGGCAGTTGGACGAGAAGAGGATGTGCGGAAACAAATCCAAGGGACTGACATTTCTACAGAATGGGATGCAAAGGGAAAGTTAGTTACACCTGGATTAGTCGAGCCGCATACGCATTTGGTGCATGGAGGCTCTCGTGAGCATGAATTATCCCTTAAATTAAATGGTGCCAGCTATCTGGAGATTTTAGGAAAGGGCGGGGGAATCTTAAGCACGGTGCGAGCTACGCGTGCGGCTACTGAGGAGGAGCTGTTTGTAAAGGCAAAGAAGAGCTTGGATCAAATGCTTCAATTCGGTGCAACTACTGTAGAAGCAAAAAGCGGCTATGGCCTTAGCGTGGAAGAAGAACTAAAACAACTTCGGGTAACCAGTGCGTTACAAAAAGCGCATCCGGTCGATTTAGTCTCTACTTTTATGGGGGCGCATGCAGTCCCCGCCGAATTTAAGGGACGAACAGATGAATATGTTGCTTTGGTTATTAACGAGATGCTACCTGAGGTAAAACGTTCTGGATTGGCTGAATTCTGTGACGTATTTTGTGAGCATGGGGTGTTTAGTGTAGAGCAATCGAGGGATATTATGCAGGCAGCCCGTAAGCTTGGCTTTAAATTGAAGCTTCATGCAGATGAAATTGAACCGTTGGGGGGAGCAGAGTTAGCCGCCGAGCTAGGCTGCATTTCTGCTGAACATTTGTTAGCGGCAAGCGATGAGGGATTACTTGCAATGAAGGAAGCAGGTGTGGTAGCAGTTTGCTTGCCAGCAACCTCCTTTAATCTTCGACTGAGTAAGCATGCTCGCGCTAGAAAAATGATCGAGTTAGGTGTTCCAGTTGCCCTCTCCACTGATTACAATCCAGGCAGTTCACCGACAGAATCATTGCAGCTTGTAATGACGCTAGGCTGCCTAAATCTGGGGCTGACACCAGAGGAGGTATTGACGGCCATGACGATCAATGCAGCTCATGCGATTGGACGTACAGAGCAGGTTGGAAGCCTTGAAGTGGGTAAACAGGCGGATTTGGTTATCTATGATGCGGATAATCTTGCTTATTTGCCGTATCATTTTGGCATAAATCATGTCAAAACCGTTGTGAAAAATGGGCAGATTGTGGTGCATGATGGAAAAGTGGCTTATGAGTAAAACGGAAAACACATAAAGTTTGAGAAAAAGACGTCAATTCTTGGAAAGGGATTGACGTCTTTTTGTGGAGAAGGAATTGAAAGTTGTTACCTGAAATGCTTGCTTTAATGAGGGGGATGTAATTACGAGCATAGAAAAAAGTTCCCATAAAAATCCCGCCTCATTGGGAAGCGGGATTTTTATCATGTTATTTGAGTGGCTTTCCTGTCTGTCCATCTAGTGACGAAGAGAAGATCATCTCCAATGAATAGACCAAGACCGGTTTTGCCTGCTGCTTATTATTTTCCATTGGGAACAGATAACCTAATTGTACGGGATACTGCTTCAAAAAAGCTTCTGCGGCTGCTTCTTTTGAGATGGCAAGTTTCTTATCAGGAAAAGGTGCATGTAGCTTATCAAAACTACCCATATAGTTAACAATTTCTCCGGTTTGCCCATCTACATTTACCAGATAGGTCTGATTTTTCACGGGTACTCCATCACGTACGGGAAGGAAGACAAAGCTATAAGCTGTTGAACGAGCCATTCGTACTTGATTACGATCGACTTTCAATACCTTCACACTTTGATCTAAGTAGGGCTGTAGATATTGAACAGCCTTCTCCTGAGCTTCGCGATAAGAAAGCTTGGCATTTTTCGGCTGGTTGTTATGCTGGGCTTCACTGGCAAGCTCGACTTTGTTTTGTATCTGGAATCCCGTTATGATATCGTCGTGGACATAAACGGTAATTCTTTTGCCACCCGATTTTGATTCGTAGATCGTCTCGTTTGCGCTTTTCATGTCAGCAGGGGTTCTGGTATTGACAGTAAAAGCGGCTCCTTGCCCATCCACATGAAAATGATCTGCTAAAGCCTTTGCTACTTCCTCTGGATTTTTGGCTGTAACTCGTTTTCCCCCTGGTGTAACAGCAATAGGATCGGAGTATGTTGTTTTGATTGAATCTACTCCCTGTACTTCCTTTCCAGTCCCAGCGTCTATATAGCCCGTTGATTCAAGAGAATAGACCAGCATAGGCTTTCCTGAAGCTGGATCAATGCGATAGCTGAGTTCCATATGTGATGCGACTTCTTTTGTTATTTCTTCCTTTGATAATATTTTCTCAGGCTTATGAAAGACGGCGGAGGATGCACGGAGTGGGGCTACATCTCCAGCATTGACATAGGTAACACCCTTCTCATTAACACCGACCACATAACGGTCTAGAAAAACAGGCATTTCATTTTCATAGCGTGTGTAGGTAACGGCGTCCCAACTGTTATCTTTTGAGGTCTTGCTAGCTTTATATTTTTTGAAATCCTTTCCTAATAGGACTTGTAGAAACGCTGCTGATTTTTGTTTTGCCAACTCTTCAGTCAAAGTCCCCTTATTTCCATCACTCATTTCTTGATCGTTATCATAGGAATGCAAGGCTCCTGTGTGCTCGTCCAATTCTACAGAGGCATATAATCGTTTTTTATCTGTTTCGATTTTTTGATAGAAAGACACATTGTAGACACCATGTCTTGATTTTTCAACTTTTCTAGTCATCCCTTTCAATTCTGGCTGCAGGGTATACAAGATACTGAGCGTCTTCTCTCCTGCTGTTGGCAAAGTAGCTACTGCGATTTGTCCTTCTGCATGAACAGCACTCACCAGCTGATCAGCCCACATGGGAGTAGTTGCAAGCAAGCTTGCTGCCAAGACCGAACCTACTAATTTATTTGGATATTTCATATTTTTACCTCCATTATATTGTCTGTCTGCTTATTTTCTATGTAATAGTCGGCATATATCAGCAAAGGTTACAAAATTGCCGAAATATATTTTTTATTTCATAAAGCTCAGCTCAAATTGTGAACATGTTGAGAGAAAGTGTTCACTCCTCTTATGAAATAGGCAATAGGAAACAGATAGAGAAGGATATATAATTTTACTTATATCTTTTCAACATAAAGGAGCGTTTCAGTGAAAAAACAAATTGCTTGGGTAACAGATAGTACGGCCTATATACCTGCTGACCTTCGGGAAAAGCACGATATTTATGTCGTGCCACTCGAAATTATTTTCTCCGACGGTACCTACCGAGATGGCCTCGATATGACGCCTGAGCAACTGTACGAAAAAATCGAGAAAACTCAAGAAGTTCCGAAGACCTCTCAACCTTCGCTGGGCAATTTTGTGGAGTTATATGAGACTCTCAAACAAAAATATGATTGTGCGATTGCTGTACATGTATCGAGTAAGCTAAGTGGAACACTTAATGCCAGCCAGAGCGCTGCTAAGCTGGCGGAGTTTCCAGTAGAGGCCGTAGATTCTAAAACGATGTCCTATCCCATTACACATATGATTGTGCAAGGAATGAAAATGGCAAAAACGGGAGCTTCACCAGAGAAGATCGCAAGCTCGTTGCGTCTAATCGCTGAGAAAACAGAGAGCTACATCCTACTTGGAAGTCTTGATCAATTTTATCGCGGGGGACGGATGAATGGAGTACAGTTTTTCATGGGGAATCTACTCCAGATCAAACCAATTCTGCGTATCAGAGATGGTATTTTTGAAGTCTATGAAAAAATTAGAACGGAAAACAAAGCGATTGTCTGCATGCTAGCACAGCTTGATCGAGCAATGCAGAAGCAACAGATTAAGAATGTACAAATTCTACATGGGAATGTAGTGGAAAAAGCTCAGGCTCTCAAAAAGCGAATTAAAGAGAAGTATCAGGATGTAGAAGTGATGATTGGACCTATTAGTTCCACGATTGGTGTGCATGCCGGGCAGGGAACAATAGCGCTATCATGGATTAATGAATAGTATGAATACAGTATATTCATGAAAATTAAACGGGAGCGAATATGCTCCCTTTTTCATTTATTTTATGCAATTCTATTTTATTACTTCTGATTTTACGGGACAGAATTGTCGTTATAAAAGCAGTTTCTACCAGTAATCACTTTCGCTTGACACCCTATCTGTGACCGGGTATATTTGTGTTGTAAGATTGTGAAACCGGTTACATTTATGAAAAAACGGAACACTATGAGATTTTATGCATGTATTTTTTGGATTTATTTGATCTTATGTAATTTATATGAAACCGGTTACACATTAGATGGTTACGAATGTGGAGTGACGCATGATGGCAACGATTCGCGATGTAGCAAAGCTGGCAGGTGTATCTGTGGCAACCGTTTCTCGTGTGCTTAACAAAACAGGCTATGTAAATGTAGAGACGGGTCGCAAGGTTGAAAAAGCAATTCAACAGCTCCAGTATGAACCCAACTCGGTCGCGCGAGGTCTGGCGGGTAAGCGCACGAGTACGATTGCTTTTATCTTGCCAGATATCACGAACCCATTTTTTTCAGAGATGGCGCGCGGTGTGGAGGATAAAGCCCGAGAATTAGGCTATACGGTGATCTTATGTAACTCTGATGATCAGGGGCAAAAGGAAAAAACATATATTGAAGTCCTCAAGAAAAAATATATTGATGGCATCATTATCGCTTCCCAAACTTTAAGCAGCGAGGACATTCAAAAGATGCAACAGGATCAGATTCCCCTGGTGGTCATGGACCGTGCCCCAGAGAATCAACATTGTTCTGTCATTAGATGTAACAATTACATGGGGGCAAAGGAAGCTATAGCTCATTTAGTGGAGCAGGGCTGTTCCAAGATTGGACATATCTATGGCCCACAGGAATTAATTACTGCCAGAGAGAGAATGCTTGCCTATGAAGAAAGCGTTCAAGGATTTTCCTGGTATTCGCCAAGCTTAATGGAACCGGGATATTTTCAATTAAATGGTGGTCAGGAAGCAGTTAAGGAATTACTAAGAAGGCATCCCGATATTGATGGTATTTTTGTCGGAAATGATTTAATGGCCATTGGGGTGCTAAAAGGCTTGAATCAGCTTGGCAGAAGAGTGCCAGAAGATGTAGCTGTATGCGGATTTGATGGCATTGCTCTAGCCTCGATGACGATACCAGAATTAACAACGGTAGCTCAACCGATCTACGAGATGGGGGAGCTAGCAGCACTTACGTTAACTCAGCAAATAGAGAGCACAAAGCCATTACCGAGTGTATTTGAACTAGAGCCGATTTTTATTGAGCGCAGTTCAACCAGAAGGGAGCCATTAGCATGAAACCACCACGCATAGCTGTCATTGGCAGTCTTAACATGGATGTTGTAGTAGAAGCACCTCGTCAGCCAAAAATGGGAGAGACAATCAGCGGAGATCATGTTCATTTTATCCCCGGGGGGAAAGGAGCGAATCAAGCGGTTGCTTGCGCACGTCTAGGGGCCCAGACATCCATGATTGGTTCCTTAGGCAGAGATGCATTTGGAGATTCCTTGGAGCAAGCGATGAAGCAGGAAGGAATTCAGGTAAGCACGATAAAACGTGTTGAAAATGCTCCTACCGGCATCGCCTCCATTTTACTCGCTGAAGGAGATAACCAAATTATTGTAGTGGCAGGGGCCAATGCCCATACTTCTATGGCGGATGTTGATCTGCATGCTGATACGGTGAAGGCGGCGGACATCGTGCTACTGCAGTTGGAAATCCCCGTCGAGACGGTTGTTCACACGGCAAAGCTAGCTAAAGAAGCCGGGAAAATGGTCATCTTAAATCCGGCTCCAGCGCAGAAGCTTCCAGATGAATTATTTGGCTATATCGATGTCATGACACCTAATGAATCAGAATTGTATCTTTTGACAGGGCTGGAACAAAAACAAGCGACAGACAAAGCAACAACACTGTCTGCTGCAATGAAGGCACTCCATGCAAAAGGAGTGAAGCATGTGGTTACCACACTTGGAGTCTCGGGTTCTGCCTACTTAATGAATGGCGAGACCTTTGGAACGATTGCTAGTCATAAAGTGCAGGTCGTCGATACCACAGGGGCCGGAGATTCTTATAACGCAGGGCTCGCCTATGCACTAGCCTCTGGACAGAGCATTCCAAAAGCTGTTGAGTTTGCTAGCATTGTCTCGGCACTTGCTGTAACGAAGCTGGGGGCACAGCAGGGAATGCCTACAATGAAGGAAGTCCTAGCGTTTCAATCTAAGGAATAGCTTCATGCTAGTCGTGACTGGTTAGGGTCGCAACAGCTACAGCTCGGGAAATTCTTGCACAGCTAAAGGGTGAGAAACATGAAGAAAATCGGGATCATGAATAGTGAAATATCAACTATCATCAGTAAGCTGGGACATACGGACCGCATTGTCATTTGCGATGCGGGCCTGCCGATCCCAGATGGGGTGAAGCGAATTGATGTGGCCCTCAAAGCAGGCTTGCCAAGCTTTCTGGATGTGCTGCAAGTAATATTAGAAGAAATGCAGGTGGAGCGTATCCACTATGCGAACGAGATGATCGAGGTTAGTCCTGCTCTTTATGAAAAAATGAAACAGGAGCTTCCTCACGTAGAAGAAAGCATCATCAGTCATGAAGAATTTAAAAAACGGACGAATGAAGCGAAAGCGATCATACGTACCGGAGAGTGCACGCCATATGCCAATGTGATTTTAGAAGCTGGAGTTACTTTTTAAAGGCGGTGTGAACGTATGACAGATTTATTGTTAGAAATGAAGGGAATCTGTAAGTCTTTTCCGGGTGTCAAGGTGCTCGATCAGGTTGAATTAACAGTGCGTCCAGGTGAGCTGGTAGCGCTAATGGGTGAGAATGGTGCAGGTAAATCTACTCTTATGAAAATCCTAGGTGGCATTTATACCAAAGATAGCGGTTCTATCACGGTTAAAGGTCAGCCTGTACCGGAGATGACCACGAAATTAGCCGCTGAACTGGGGATTGGAATCATTCATCAAGAATTGAACTTGATTTCCCATTTATCGGTAGCCGAAAATATTTTTTTGGGACGCGAATTTACCTATGGAAAAACCAAATTTATGAATTGGAAAAAGCTACGACAGGAAGCAAAGGTATATCTAGACAAATTAGGCATTCAGGTTGATCCCGATACGAGGGTGGGCGATTTATCGGTTGGTCAGCAACAAATGATCGAAATCGCTAAAGCGCTTTCATTACAGGCGGACATCCTTGTACTAGATGAACCAACCGCAGCTCTTACCAATCGGGAAATCGACGCTTTGTTTGAGGTAATTTTCTCCCTTAAAAATAAAGGGGTAGGCATGATTTACATCTCGCATCGGATGGAGGAAATCTTTCAGGTTAGCGATCGCATTACAGTTCTTCGTGACGGTCAGTATGTGGGCACGAAAGTAACGGCTGAGACAAACATGGACGAGCTGGTCAAAATGATGGTAGGTAGAGAAATTACAGATCGCTTTCCAAAGGTAACGGTGTCCCTTGGTGAAGAGAAGCTACGCGTAGATCATCTATCTGTTAAAGGAAAACTGACGGATATCTCCTTTGCAGTAAAAGCTGGCGAAATATTGGGATTTGCCGGATTAATGGGAGCAGGCCGTTCGGAGGTTGCTAAAGCTATTTTTGGACTCGAACGGCTGGATGCAGGGAGCATTCAAGTAGAGGGCAGGTCTGTAGCTATCAACAAGCCCAAGGATGCCATTGCGGCAGGAATTGCCTTTGTAACAGAAGATCGAAAAGAAGAGGGCTTGGTTTTGTCCTTATCGGTTCGTGAAAACATAGCGTTGCCTAATCTGTCCAGTCTCTCATCCTTTGGGGTCCTTCATAAGCAAAAGGAACAGCAACTAGCAAGAGAGACAATCGATAAATTAGTTGTGAAAACGCATAGCAGTGAGCAACGAGTTGGTTCGTTAAGCGGGGGCAATCAGCAAAAGGTTGTGATTGGAAAATGGCTGGCTACCGCTCCAAAGATTTTAATTTTAGATGAGCCAACGCGCGGAGTGGACATTGGAGCCAAGAAAGAGATTTATGATTTGATGAACCGTTTGGCACAGGAAGGTGTCGCGATCATCATGATCTCTTCAGAATTGCCTGAGGTCTTAGGAATGAGCGATCGAATTATCGTTATGCATGAAGGAAAAATAACGGGTGAATTCTCAAGAGAAGAAGCTACTCAGGAAAGCATTATGCACGCAGCAACAGGAGGAGGTCATTTCATTGCAAGCACAAACGAAACCAACGCTTACGTTTAAAGGCAACTTTTTGCAACAAATGGGACCGTTACTGGGACTGTTTTTGTTAGTGATTATACTGTCCATCGTCAGCTCCGATTTTTTAACGGTAAGCAATATTTTTAATGTCCTACGCCAGGTTTCAATTAATGCGCTGATTGCATTTGGAATGACCTTTGTTATTTTAACAGGAGGTATTGATCTGTCCGTAGGCTCTACCTTAGCTTTATCAAGCGCATTGTCAGCAGGGCTGATGGCTAGTGGTGGCGATCCATTCCTAGCAATCGCGGTTGGACTATTGGCAGGCTTGGTAATGGGGGCATTCAATGGGATTTTGGTTGCAAAGGGAAATGTAGCTCCTTTTATCGCAACATTGGCTACCATGACAGTTTTTCGAGGATTGACGCTAGTCTATACAGAGGGAAAACCAATCACAGGACTGCCAGATAGCTTTGGATTGGTAGGAAAAAGCTTCTTTTTACAAATTCCGATGCCAGTTATCTGGATGTTACTTTCCTTTGTCGCCTTGTATTTCATCTTAAAACATACAACATTTGGCCGACATGTCTATGCTTTGGGAAGCAATGAGGAGGCAACTAGATTATCAGGGGTTTCCACCACGAAGGTTAAAATTTGGGTATATTCTATCAGCGGCTTGTTCGCATCCTTAGCGGGTATTATTTTGACCTCTCGTCTTAACTCTGCTCAACCAACGGCGGGAACATCTTATGAGCTAGACGCCATTGCGGCAGTTGTTCTAGGGGGAACTAGCCTGTCTGGTGGTAAAGGCTGGATTGTTGGTACCTTAATCGGGGCCATGATTATCGGTGTGCTAAACAACGGTCTGAACCTGTTGAATGTATCATCATTCTATCAACTGGTGGCCAAAGGGGCAGTCATTTTGATTGCCGTTTTGCTGGATCGTTCTAAAAAATAAATGGATGAGAAAAAGGAGAGATTTCGACATGAAGAAGTACGTGAAAGT
Source organism: Brevibacillus sp. SKDU10 (assembly GCF_001645205.1). Classification (NCBI taxonomy): domain Bacteria; kingdom Bacillati; phylum Bacillota; class Bacilli; order Caryophanales; family Paenibacillaceae; genus Brevibacillus; species Brevibacillus sp. SKDU10. The sequence continues at coordinate 113,687 of NZ_LSSO01000208.1, forward strand.
AGCATTGGCATCCGCTATGCTTTTATCTGTACTAGCAGGCTGTTCCACCCAATCGAGCTTAGAGGACAACAAGGCACCAGCCCCTGATGCGAAAAAAGAAGGTGTCACCATTGGGCTCTCTATCTCTACTTTAAATAACCCATTCTTTGTAACATTAAAAGAAGGCGCAGAAAAGGCAGCCAAGGAGGGAGGGGTAAATCTGATTGTCGTAGATTCTCAGGATGATACTGCTAAGCAAATTAGTGGAGTAGAGGATTTAATCCAGAAAAAAGTAGATGTCATCTTGGTTAATCCAACCGATACCGCGGCCATTTCCACAGCAGTTGAATCAGCCAACACAGCGAATATCCCGGTAGTTACGGTAGACCGTGCTGCAGAAGGCGGGAAAGTAACCGCACATATCGCTTCCGACAACGTGAAGGGTGGAGAAATGGCTGGTCAATTCATACTAGATTCCCTAGGTGGTAAAGGGAACGTGGTTGAGCTGGAGGGTATTCCTGGTTCCTCGGCAGCGCGTGATCGGGGTACAGGCTTCCACAAGGCGGTAGACAATAAAGATGGTCTAAAAGTCACAGCTACTCAACCAGCAGATTTCAATCGTGCAAAAGGCATGAGTGTTATGGAAAACATTTTGCAAGGAAATAAAAACATCCAAGCTGTGTTTGCCCACAATGATGAAATGGCTTTGGGCGCGTTGCAAGCATTGGAGGCAGCGGGTTTAAAAGAAGTGAAGGTAGTAGGCTTTGACGCTACTGAGGATGCGGTTGCTGCTGTAAAGGATGGAAAACTAGCGGCAACTGTAGCGCAAAAACCATCTGAGATCGGTAAAAAAGCGGTAGAGACTGCAATTAAAGTATCCAAGGGTGAAAAGGTAGAGGAATTTATTCCAGTTGATTTGGAATTAATCAAAAAATAGCTAGCCCACTCTCATAGCTTTCGATGAGTAATAGAATAGGACACCAGGTGAAACGTAAATTTTGCCTGGTGTTTTTATTTTTGTGTAAAATGACCCTATTTTTGTTCAGCAGAAATTTCGATAAATAACGTATATACAAGAAGTTAGGAAGGGAGACACTATTACACGAATGGAGTGTCAAACAAAGAATAATCCATTGCATGCTGCAAATAGTCAAAAATGTGATTGTGATATTCAGGCACTAGAAAAAATCTTGCTGGACATTTCTACAGTAACAAAAGAAACACAGCGTTTGGCTAAACAGACTATGTTGAATAGTGAACGAATAAATGATCACGACAACGAGGCTTCTTTGGCTATGAAAGAGTCTGTGAAGCAATTGCTGGACAAATCTGCTGTCATCTGGCACGAATGCAAGGAAGCCGTTAATAAGATTCACCAAGACATACAAACATACAGCACTCTAGTAGAACCAATGGAACCGAAGAAAAACGAAACAGGAAACCCAGTTTTACAACATGGAGTAACGACTACACTAATGTATGAAATGCTGCAACAGGCACATCGGGAAATGAAGGAAATATTTCTAGCTGTGCAGAATATAACCATCAAAACCAATTTCTTGCTACACATAATAGAAATAAGTCAATTGGCAGCAAAGCATACTAGTAGGAAAAGAGAACTGATAGGCGCGGAGGGTTTAAGTCTAAATGACTACATAAAATAGCGGTTATCGGTAATGACAAACAAGAATTACAGCCCTATCTTGCAATGTTCATTTGTTGCTCAAGGAGCTTTGACAATCAGCCGACATATCCAAAAGAGTCCAGTGTAAATAAGGAAGTATGGGTATGATAAACGCAGAAAGATGTGTTAACATAGCAAGGATTTAATTGGTTTACGTAGTGGGAGAGAGAAATGTAGTAGAAACCAAAAAGCTTTTTACAGAGAAAAAAGGAGTGGTGTGTATGGTAGCTTGGCTACGACAATCTCAAAGTGCTTCAGTTGTTTTATTATTGGTTCGTCTTTATTTGGGGTATACTTGGATTACCTCTGGTTGGGGCAAGTTAAGCGGTGGAGGCTTTGCGACAGAGGGCTTCTTAAAAGGAGCGATTGAAAAAGCGGCTGGTGATCATCCTTCTGTTCAAGGCTGGTGGGCTGCTTTTCTGGAAAATTTTGCATTGCCGGGTGCTTCCTTTTTCAATTTCTTAATTCCTTGGGGAGAATTCCTGGTGGGACTTGCGTTATTACTAGGGCTGTTCACCACATTTGCTGGATTAATGGGCATTTCTATGAATTACGCATTCTTATTTAGTGGTACAGTCAGTATTAATCCATATTTGATTTTATTAACCACGTTTATTTTAGTTGCTGGTCGTAATGCTGGATACTTTGGTTTAGATCGACTAGTACTTCCGTATTGGGATAAAAAACGAGGCAGAGAGCAAATGAGGTCTCGTTAAAGCATCTAGTTAGCTAGAAGGCCCTATAAAGATGATAAGTTATGATTGACTTTTATCAACTTTATAGTAAAATGAATTTGAAGCGAATAATGCGTTTACAGGCGTGTTACTGTTACAGACAGGCATGAGCCACACAAAGGATTTTTCTTTCTTGTTTCTTCATGGAGAAAATCTGATGTTGGCTCTTTTTTGACTTTATGACTGTTGCAGGATACGCAGGGATTCTCAATGCAAGTTCGTAATTCTGATCTATGGTGGTGTCTGCGTGTACAAAAGCCAAGATTATAACATAAGTCGGATTTTAAGCAATAACGTCGTCTTGGTAAGCGATCCAACTGTGAATACAGAAATGGTCTTGCTTGGTAAGGGTCTTGGATTTGGGCAAAAAGCAGGCAACCCGATTGCGAAGAATGATGAACGTATTGAGAAGCGCTTTCGAATGGAAAATGAGCTTCACTTAAATCAGTTCCAATCTCTTCTGACCCAAATTGATCAGTCGGTGATTGAAATTGCAGAAGAAATCATTTCATGGGTTTGTGATGAAATGACGCCTGAGATCAATGAATTAATTCACGTTGCTTTACCTGACCATATCCAGTTTGCTGTGCATCGCTTGTCAAGCGGCATGGAAATTGTAAACCCTTTCCTATTCGAGATTCAGGCGCTGTATCCGCAGGAATTCGTTCTTGCTGAACGAGCGGCGGCTTTAATCGAAGACACCTTTACGATTACGGTTCCAGAAAGTGAAATCGGATTCTTGGCTCTGCATATTCACTCGGCTGTTAGCTACATTCCAGTAGCGCAGACAGTGAAGCATACGAACCTCATCCTACAGATGATTCAGATGGTGGAAGAGTGTTTAACATTGAAGGTAACAAAGGAAAGCTTGCATTATACTCGAATGATTACGCATTTCCGCTTCGTTCTAGAACGATTGATGGAAGGCAAAACAATAGAAAATCCCTTATTGGATCGCGTGAAAACGATGCTTCCAGAGGCATATGAGCTTGCTCTGCAATTAGGAGAGCTCATTTCACGAAAGTTAGATGTTAAAGTCCCTGAGGACGAAGTGGGATACATGGCTATGCATTTGTTCCGCTTGTTTCAACTCGTAAAGGACAAAAAAGAATAATTGTCTTTTCACAGCGTGTTACTAGTTCGACTAGGCATGAGCAGTGGAGGATGGAGTATCCTAAATGGTATCAATTTGTTTAGGCATACCCATTTTTCTATGCTCATGCCTTTTCTATTTGATAAAGTCAGTGAACACCTAAGGAGGCCCTATATGTTCAGCAAATTATTTTCTCGTAAAAAAGAAGTTCAGCCAACTCAACTGCTAGCTCCCCTTACTGGTAAGGCAGTTCATTTAGAAGAAGTACCAGATCCTGTTTTTTCTCAAAAAATTGCTGGTGATGGCTTAGCTATCGACCCAACAGAAGGTGTTCTGGTAGCACCTGTTGATGCAAAGGTCGTTCATTTGTTTAACACCGGACATGCAATCGGATTGCAGACAGCTAATGGTGCTGAAATCTTGATGCATATCGGTATTGATACTGTTAACTTAAACGGCGAAGGTTTCTCCGCAAAAGTAACGACTGGTCAAGATGTAAAAGCGGGTCAAACTCTGATTGAATTTGATTTAGATATCATTAAAAACGCAGGATACCCTGCAATCACACCAATTATTATTACAAATAGCGATGCTGTAGAAAGCATGAAACAATTTGTAGGTGCTTCTGTGACTCGTGGTCAGGAAAAAGTTCTTGAAGTAACGCTAAAAGCTTAATCCTTTCAAACAACTGTACATCATGTAGATAGAAATGATTACATCTTGTAGATAGTGAGGGATAAGTAATGAGGGTAATTGTATCAGAGAACTATCAGGAGCTAAGCAAAAAAGCTGCTGAAATCATGGCAGAACAACTGAAAAGAAAGCCCACGTCTGTGCTTGGCTTGGCTACAGGAAGCACGCCAATAGGGATGTATAAAGAATTAATCAGCATGCAGCAGGCAGGAAACGTTGATTTTAGTCAAATCACAACGTTTAACCTAGATGAATATGTGGGGCTGACTGCTGACCACGATCAAAGCTACACCTATTTCATGTGGGATAACTTGTTCTCTCATGTAAATATTAAAAAAGAACAAACCAATATTCCATCAGGTATATTTACGGATGCGAAGGCAGAGTGCTTTCGATACGAGAGGGCAATGGAAGAAGCAGGTGGCGTCGATATTCAAATATTGGGTATCGGTCATAATGGCCACATTGGCTTTAATGAACCGGCTCAGGCGTTTACATTATCTACTCATGTAGTAGAACTGGCGTCTGAGACCATCGAAGCAAATGCTCGTTTCTTCTCTGATATATCCGAGGTGCCTAAGCAAGCCGTGACGATGGGGATTGGTGGGATTATGAAGGCTCGCCACGTCCTGTTACTTGTAAATGACAAGAGTAAGGCGGAAGCTGTCCGTCATTTATTCACAGGCATAGTTGATCCACAGGTGCCTGTATCCATTTTACAGCTGCATCCTAATGTGACCGTATTGGTAGATCGTGCAACGGCTGAGCTATTGCCTTTGCAAGACGAATCCAGAGAGGCTGTTCTTCAAGGCTAACGCATACAACAAGCGATATGATGTGAAACCTTATGGACGTCATGAGGTTTCACTACTCATATATAACTTCAAAAGGAGGAAATGATATGTTGGCTTTTCTTCAAAAGATTGGTAAAGCTTTGATGCTTCCGGTCGCAACCTTGCCAGCTGCATCTTTATTGCTACGTTTTGGGGCAATCGACTATGTTAAAGATTTTAACATGGGCACCACTGGCGAATTTTTAAATCATTACATCGCTCCATTCCTGAAAGCAGGCGGTTCTGCTATTTTTGATAACTTACCTTTAATATTTGCTGTCGGGGTAGCAATTGGTTTGGCAGGAGACGCAGTTGCAGCTTTAGCAGCAGTAATTGCACAATTGGTTTTGCTTAATGTATTGAAAGCGGTTCCACCTGCATTTGCTTTTATCGACGATGCAATGAAATTGGACATGGGCGTATTAGGCGGTATTATGTCCGGTGGCTTGGCGGCTTTCTTCTACAACAAGTACCACAATATCAAGCTCCCAGATTGGTTAGGCTTCTTTAGTGGCAAACGATTCGTTCCAATCATTACATCCTCTACCATGGTAGTGTTAGGTTTGCTACTTGGTCTTGTATGGGGTCCTGTACAAGAGGCGCTTAATTCATTTGGTAATACGGTTGTAAGTATGGGGGCTGTAGGTAGCGGTATCTTTGGTATCGCGAACCGTGTACTTATTCCATTTGGTTTGCACCATGTTATTAACACGATCGCTTGGTTTGAAATTGGAACGTTTACAAATGCGGCTGGTGAAATCGTAAAAGGTGACTTGAATCGCTTCTTTGCGGGAGATCCATCTGCCGGACTATTTATGACAGGCTTCTTCCCAATCATGATGTTCGCTATGCCAGCAATTGCACTAGCAATCGTTCACACGGCGAAACCGGAAAACCGCAAAACGGTGGCTTCTATCTTCCTAAGTACAGCAATCGCGGCGTTTTTGACAGGTATCACTGAGCCATTAGAATTTGCATTCATGTTTGCTGCTCCGCTACTATATGGTATCCACGCTGTTTTAACAGGTGCGATTGCCTTTATAATTATTGAATTAGGTGTACGTCTAGGCTTTGGATTCTCGGCTGGTTTTATCGACTACCTGGTTAACTTTAAATGGTCGCAAAAACCGCTTCTGCTTTGGCCGATTGGTCTTGCTACCTTCGTCCTTTACTACTTCTTGTTCCGTATCATGATTAAGAAGCTGAACCTGAAAACGCCTGGTCGCGAAGATGATTTCGCAGCAACGGCCGAAAGGGATACGGCAAAAACCAATGATGCTATGAGAGATAAAGCAGAAAAAGTATTATCAAATATCGGTGGAAAAGAAAATATCAAGAACATTGATGCATGTATTACTCGTCTGCGTTTAGTAGTAAACGATGACCAAAAGGTAAATGATTCAGCCTTGAAGCAGCTAGGTGCGGCAGGTGTTATGCGCTTAGGTCAAGGTAGTGTACAAATTGTTTTTGGTACACAATCCGAGATTTTAAAAGATGAGATTAAAAAACTATAACCAACCATCATAAAAATAGTACTACAAAGAGGGCATGATCCGATAAGGGTCCTGCCTTCTCTTTTTTGTATCTTTATACACTGGAGCATATATGGTTTGAGCGAAGCAGTCTGTTGGATCATGATAAAAAAGGTAAGTCGTTGAACTCTTGCCATTTTTGATGCATAGTAGTCAATCACCATGCTAAAGTAGAAGGAATAAACAAATAAGCGTACCAAAAGGGAGTGAAGGTAGCATGATGCTTGAAGTAATTGCAACTACGTTAGATGATGCGAAGCGAGCAGAAGCAGGCGGAGCGGATCGATTGGAATTGATCACAGGTATTATGGAAGGAGGACTTACTCCTAGCTATGGTCTAATAAAAAATGTAGTCAATCAGGTGAAAATTCCCGTACATGTGATGGTGCGTCCTCATAGTCAATCCTTCGTTTATACGACAAACGATATAGATGTGATGCTGCAAGATATACAAACCATCAGGGAACTAGGTGCAGCCGGTGTGGTTCTGGGAGCTTTAACGCCAGATAATCACATTGATTTTCGAGCATTAGAGACTTTATTAACGGAAACAGGGCACATGCACGTTACATTCCATCGGGCATTTGACGAGGTAGAGGATCAAGTAGGAGCGATTGAACAATTACTGCACTATAAACAGATTGATCGCATTCTAACATCTGGTGGCAAATCAAGTGCCCTGCAAGCAGTAGATCAGATGAAAGCGTTGGTAGAGCGAACTGCTTCTACACACGTAACCATACTAGCGGGCGCCGGCTTAACCATTGAGACTGTGCCTACTTTTGTAAAAGAAACCGGTGTTAGGGAGGTTCATTTTGGCACGGGAGTAAGGCAGGATGGACAAGCGTTGAAACCAGTCGATACCCAATTAGTAGCGTTAGTAAAGAATAAACGAAACGGATAGAAGCTATAAAGACAGAGGGAGGGATTAAGTAATGAAGAAACGGCCGTTTAACATAGAAGTACGCCGACAGATGATGGGGGATGATATCGTCTACCTGATAGGCGGGGGAGTGGTACATATTGGCGCAGTTGCGACCGCTTATTGGCAGGATGAGCAGGTAAAGGTGGAGCTTATCACACTACCTGGTCATAAGGAAGATCAATTGGCGATCGAATGTGCGAGCCTAGCTTGTGAACAGAAAAAATGCACAGTTACCGCTATTGTAGGCATTCATATAGATCAAGCCAGCAAGGAAGAAATCATGCTGGCAGTAAAGACAGCTCGTGAAGCGATGCATGAAGAGCTTTTTGGAGAAGCAAAATAGGTAGTAATTTCCCTTTTTCAACTGTCATAGAACTGAAAAAAGTTAGTTCTTTTTTTCACGTTATAATAGACGGATGCGAAAGGGGGATTTTGTTTTACATGAATGCACGATTTTTCAAGATGAAAAGGGGAAGCAAGCATCCTAGAGAATTAAACGTCTTCGTCTTATTGCTAGGCATTTTATTATTAGCAACTGTACTTACGTATATAGTACCTGCTGGAGAATATGCCCGCGTTGAAGTTGATGGGCGTAACGTGGTCAATCCTACTAGCTTTCACTTTCTGCCATCTAAGCCTGTCCATCCCTTTGATACGCTGATTAGTATTCATAAAGGAATGGTAGAGACTGCCGACATTATATTCTTTGTCCTTATAGTCGGAGGAACATATGGAATTATTACATATTCTGGCGCAATGGAAGCTTTGGTAGTAGCCATGGCACGCAGATTGGGGAATCAGGAAAAGTGGCTCGTTCCACTGATGATGCTATTTTTTGGTGTCTGCGGTTCTTTAATGGCGATGGCTGAGGAGACCTTGCCCTATCTAGCATTGCTTATTCCGGTGGCTTTGGCATTAGGCTTTGATGTCATTACAGGTGCCGCGATTGTACTAGTAGGGGCCCAAATCGGTTTTAGTACCGCTCTTATTAATCCTTTTACTATAGGTGTTGCTCAAAAGATAGCAGAGCTTCCACTGTTTTCTGGCATGAGCTTTCGAATTGGGCTATTCGTGGTTCTATACATCGTTAGTGTTACCTTTGTATATCGTTATGCGATGAAAGTGAAGCGAGATCCGTCTAAAGGCTTCTTTGTGGAGAATAGCTTTGGTAAAGAGATGAATCATAGTCATTTTGCGTCTTCTACTTTGCAGGCTGCAGAAAATCAAAAGGGCGAGGATCATAAAGTATTTCTCTTGAAGCACAAGCTTGTTCTGCTTAGCTTTATGCTGACATTAGGCACAATTGCCTTTGGTGTCATCAAGCAAGGATGGTTTATTTCGGAAATTGCCACCATCTTTTTATGTTTAGCGTTGGTATCTGGTTTCATTTGTCGTATGAGTGGAAATGAGTTTGTTACTTGCTTTATGAGAGGAGCAGCAGATTTATTAGAAGGGGCGCTAATCATTGGGATGGCCCGGGCGATCTTGCTGGTTCTGACAGAGGGGCAGGTAATGGATACGATTCTGTTCTATTCAGCTCAAGCGATTCAGCAAGTACCCTCCTCTTTAACAGCTACGGGCATGTTTATTCTGCAATGCTTGTTAAACGTGATTGTCCCGTCGGGGAGTGGGCAAGCGGCACTAACAATGCCCATTATGACTCCTTTAGCTGACTTGGTGGGTATCACTCGTCAAACCGCCGTATTAGCCTTTCAATTGGGAGACGGCTTTACTAATATTGTGACGCCTACCTCTGGATATTTTATGGCTGGACTAGCCTTAGCCAAAATTCCGTGGATTCGCTGGTTTAAATGGATTATGCCTCTAATTGGCTTGCAGATAGTCGTTGGGGGCATCGCTATCATTGTTGCACAGTTCATTGGATATGGTCCTTACTAATGGATCATATGTAGGATATGAAAATAAAAAGAAGGCAGTTCCAAGAGAGGAAATCACTTTGGAACTGCCTTTTTAAGATAGTCAGGAGTTTATAACAAACTGGTTTACAATAATTTTAACTAGATTTGGATAACTTATTGCTTTTGTTTCTTTTTGTATTCAACGGCAATCTTAGCTGCTACCTCTGCGTTATGATATACAAGTGCGATATTCGTTTCTAAGCTTTTGCCTGCAGTTAGTTCTTTTACTTTTGAAAGCAGGAATGGTGTTACTTTTTTGCCAGCGATATTATTTTCCTTCGCTTCGGCAAGTGCTTGTTGGATCGCTGCTTCAATCTGATCGTATGGAAGAGCAGATTCTTCTGGTACAGGGTTGGAGATGACCATTCCACCCTGCATACCTAACTTCCATTTTGTATCCATTACGGAAGCTACTGTATCAGGCGTATCCAATTTGAAGTCAACGCCGTAGCCGCTCTTACGGGAGTAGAAGGAAGGGAATTCGTCTGTTTTGTAACCAACAACCGGCACCCCTTGTGTTTCTAAGTATTCTAATGTACGTCCGATATCAAGGATTGATTTGCAACCTGCGCATACCACAGCTACGCTAGTATTCGCCAATTCTGTTAGGTCAGCAGATACGTCCCACGTAACCTCTCCTTCGCGGTGAACCCCACCAATACCACCTGTAGCAAACATTTCAATTCCAGCTAGTTCAGCAGCAATCATAGTGCCGGCAACAGTGGTCGCTCCAATTTTACCTGATGCAAGGATATAAGGGAAATCACGGCGGCTTACTTTCTCGACGGATTTGTTCGTAGCGAATTCTTCTAATTCTTGATCATTGAGACCAATTTTAATTTTACCATCCATGATACCAATCGTAGCTGGCACAGCACCGTTATCGCGAATAATTTGCTCAACTTTTTTCGCCATCTCAATGTTCTGCGGATACGGCATGCCATGAGAGATAATGGTTGTTTCTAAAGCGACGATCGGTAATTTATTTTCTAGAGCATGTGCAACCTCTTCAGTAAAAGTTAAGTAGTTTTTCATTGTGCATTCTCCTTTACGAACTGATATAGTTTTTCCGGCTGTAATTCGGGAGAGACAGATTGTTCTGTTACCAATGTCAGAGCTGATGCAGCAAGACCTAACCGACAAGCGTCTAAAAGCTCTTCACCGTGTAGAACACCATGCAATAGACCTGAGGCAAAGGCATCACCAGCACCGGTGACATCTACAACATCCACTGGATATGGTGGAAGTAAAACCTCGTGTTCAGGGGAAGAAACAAAAATACCTTGTTCACCCATGGTTACGATGACATTGAGAGCGCCGCGTTTGCGAATGAACTGGCAAGCTGTTTTTACATCCTCTACATTGTTAATCTTCATGCCAGAAAGAATCTCAGCTTCTTCCTGGTTAGGCAAAATACTTGTGACGCCCATGAGAGATTCGGGTAATTTTTTGGCTTTCGCTGAAGAGACTGGATCAATATACAAAGTAATGTTCTCATCGTGACAGCGTTTGATCATATATGCCAACACGTCCTCAGGGAGGTTCGTATCTAGAAGCACAATGTCGGAAGCGACGATATGAGCCCATTTCTCTGCGATCATCTCAGTTGTTACTTTTTCATAAATATCCATGTTTGCTAGGGAAACGAACATTTCACCATCTACATCTAGTAGCGCTGTGTAGGTACCCGTTTGTTCAGAGGAGAGCATCCAGGATTGACTAACATCTACCCCATGCTGTTTGGTTTCTGCAAGAACCCATTCACCCTCTTTGTCATTGCCTACGCTAGTAATAAGAGAGGTAACGCAACCAAGGCGTCCCAAATTTTCAGCAATGTTTCGGGCTACCCCTCCACATGATTGAGAGATGCTAACTGGATTGGAAGAGTGCAGTTTGACTTGTTGTTTGCTGCGAGCTTTGCGATCCAGATTAGCTCCCCCAAGGCAAGTGATGGAAGCTTCTTCTTTTAAAATGTAGGCTCTTCCTTTGATTTGGCCTTGTTTCATCATAGTGGCAATATACCCTGCTACGGCTGAGCGGGAAATTCCCATTTTATTGGCTAATTCTTGTTGACTGATGAAGGGATTCAAACGGATATAGTGCAAGATTTGTTGTTCTTTATCCATGTGACACTCCTCCTTTCAAACAAAAGTTTATCATTTAAACAAAAGTTTGTAAAGTATTTGTTTATCAAGTATGATAGGAGAAAACATTTACAAAAATGCTTGTCGGCTGTTTTTAGTAAGAGATTCTCCATGATCTAAGCAAAAGTCTATCTGAAAGACAAAAGTTGAGTTACAATAGCAAAAAGAGGCGAAAAAGGGGCGGTTCGTGTGTCATTAGTAGGAGAGGAAAGAAAGGAGCTCATCTTAGAACTACTACAACAAGAAGGAAAAGTAAAAACAACTGAGCTAGTAGAAAAGCTACAAGTCTCTTCAGAATCCGTACGTCGATATTTAGAAGAGCTAGAACAAGAGCAGAGGCTCAGGCGGGTGTATGGGGGAGCCGTCAAAGTAAGCGGAGACATCGAGCTGCTTTCTTATAAAGACGACTCAGAAATTTGTTATAGCAGCGTAAAAGATATTGCACAGGCAGCAGCAAATTTGGTGCAGCATGGTGAAAGTGTAGCTCTAGATGATGGGATCATTTCACTATATATGTTGCCCTACTTATTAGAAAAACAAGACGTGACGATCATTACTTGCTCTGTCCGTTTACTGCAAGCTTTTTTTCTTCAGGAGAAAAGGGACGAATTTACAGGAGATGTCTATTTTTTAGGTGGGAAGGTCCATCAAAAGCATGCACGTGTATGCGGCTTGATGACAGAGAAAATGATGGAATATTTCCATGCAGATAAGGCTTTCCTGTGTGTAGATGGATTATCCTTGCAAAAAGGAATGAGCCATCATGATGCCGAACGAGCTTTTTTGGTTCGCAAATTTATGGAGAATTCAAAGGAATGCATTGTGCTGTGTGATCAGGCTAAATTGGAATTACAGACTTTTTATAAGATTGCAGATATAAAAGACATTCAGACAGTTATTTGTGATAGCGAAATACCTGAGGAATGGGCAGGGAAATGTCAAGAATGGCAGGTTCAATGGTTAAATGCTTCTAGGGTGTAACCGGTTACACAGAAATATCGTATATATTCATACTGTCCTAACACATACTAACAGCAAACATGAGAGTTCAGGAGGCACAACATGTGGTACAGCAGTTGGATGCTTACGGTATTAATGATTGGATACACAGAATGGGGCTCGGATGCTGGAAGATCTCTTCAGGAGGCACAGCACGTACAAGCGATCCAAAATGAAATAAAATTTAGTTCTGTCAAGGAACTAACCAATGCTTCCCAGGCAATCATTCGTGCAACACCATTGGAAGCTGTTAATGAACAAGCGACTGGGCAAGCTGTACAAGGAAGAAAAGTCGTCAAATATACACAAACCTTTCAAGTAAAAGCAACACTGAAGGGGAGCATAGGGAGACAAGTACGGCTTGTATTTTATGGATTGGAACCTAAGCCTGAGGCAAGAGACCCTTTAAATTTACAGTATCCAGGGGCACTTGGAGATGGTGAATATTTTTTATTCTTAAAAAAAGTGGATTCCAATACCTACACAACCGTAGAAAAATGGCAAGGAATCTACCCTGTTTTTGAGGGAAGAACGGTGGCTCTAGAGGGATATGGAATTTCTGAATTAAACGGACTAACACCGAATCAGATGATGGATAAAATAAAACAGGTAACAAGACAATAGGAGAAAAAGCCGTTTTCTGTATAAAGAGAAAACGGCTTTTTTAATCAATTAGTCTAGTAATCCTAACATAGAGAGACCTTTGGCAATCCCATCCTCATTGCAGCTTGCTGTTACATAACGAGCTTTTTGTTTTGCTTCCAAAACGGCATTGCCCATGGCTACACCATGTCCTACGGTTTCCAGCATTTCAAGATCGTTTAAGCCGTCACCAAAGGCATAGGTGTGCTCAAGGGAAAAATGACCGTGTTCCAGCATTTTTTGGATGCCGACTGCTTTGGAGCTGCCTAATGGAATAATATCCAAGGCATAATCATGCCAGTGAATGAAGCCAAATTGAGGGAAGCGTTCCATATACTCCTTAGCAAACTCAGGTGAGCAGAAAATAATGCTTTGATAAATTGGATTTTGCTTGTAAAAATCAGGGTCAAGAGAAGGCTTAGCCAATTGTAGTTCGCCATAAATGACGTCCAAAAGAGGATCGTTAAGATGGTTGGCGCATAGCATTTCATGATTTACATAAGTAAGGACATGACCGTGTTTGTTGGCAAGATCAGTTAAATCTGTTAGTTGCTCTATCGCTATTGGATTACTATAGATTTCTTCGCCTTCAAATACAACATATTGACCATTTATGGAAACATAAGAATGAATGTCTAATTCTCTACATATGTCTTCTAATTGCTTAGGCATCCGACCAGAAGCGATAGCAGCATAGATTCCATTTTCACGCAATCGACGTACCGCATCGCGAGTGCTTGTCAGTAATTGCTTATCTTCAGTAAGTAAGGTTCCGTCTACATCAAAAAATACGATTTTTCTCTCCACGTAAATTTCCTCCGCTTTTTCTAGTTGATCTAAGGGATACCACTGTGTCGTAACGCCCAACGGTCACGCCGACACCAGATGGTACTAACAAGATAAACCTTACAATATGAAAAGCATTTCAGGTCAAGAGAATTCTTCAGATTCTCTTCAAGCTATGTGAACATGGCAACTATTCACAGCTTATTTTAAAATGGAGAGAGGGGGGGATGACACATGGCTAATATAAAACAGATAGCCGAGCTAGCAGGTGTATCTATTACAACTGTTTCACGCGTTCTTAACAATCATCCCTATGTACAGGAAGCTAAGCGACAGGCAGTCTGGGATGCTGTGCATAAGCTTAATTACTCGCCAAATAGCAACGCTGTTCATCTAGTAAAAGGGCGGACAGGAATGGTGGCGGTTCTATTGCCGTTTGTCAATCATCCATTTGCTGGAATGGTGCTGGAGGGAATTGCCGAACAAGCATTGCTGAATAATTACCGATTAATTTTATGCCAGACCAATTATGATCAAAATGAAGAGAAGCGCGTATTGGATATGCTGAAATCAAAGCAAATAGATGGAGTGATCATTGTTTCCAGAAAAGGCAAATGGGAGATGGTAGAGTCGTATGCTTCCTACGGACCGATCGTTGCCTGCGAAAAAGTAGACAGTGAAGTCATCTCGTATGTACATGTTGATCGATACAGGGGAACGCAGGAATGCTTTCGTTATTTAGTGGAAAAAGGCTATCGACAAATTGGCTTTTCTCTTGGAACAAGTGGCACTCATAACGGAAAAAAACGTATGCAGGCGTATTTAGAAGGGATTGCCGATTTGAAAGAACCTGTTCGACCAGAATGGATTTTTGAAAATTGCTATCAGATGGAGGATGGTTCGCAGGTTGTGCAGCAATTAGCCCGGCTAAAGGAACGTCCACAAGCAATTATGGTCGCAGGTGATTTGCCAGCAGCAGGCATGATAACAGAAGCCAAAAAACTAGGATGGCGTGTTCCTGAAGACTTGGCTATTATTGGCTTTGATAATTTACCGTTGGCGAGCATTCTTGATTTAACCACGATGAATGTACCTAGTTTTGAAGCTGGCAAGGTAGCTTTTCAGCTATTTATCGAACAGATTCCTGAGCGGGGAAACAAGCTAAAGGAGAGAAAAATTGTCACTAAAAAAGTAGAGCTTCCGTTGAAGTTTATCATACGTGGCAGTGCGTGATCTTTTCTGTTGAAACGAATTCAACAATAGGTTCGTCAAAGCAGGTATTCAGATAATGCGTATATTGGCAGAATGCTGAAATAGTAAGCGCATGAGTGAAAGGTGGCAATAATCATGAGGAAAAAAGCAATGAATAAAGTAGTAGCGTCATTTCTGACACTTGGATTGTTAACAGGTGGAAGTTTTGTGGCTGCTGTACCTGCCGCACATGCTCAAGAGGCACAGATAATCCGAAACATTAATGTGACAGGAGTAGGTAGTATCTCTGTTGACCCGGATGTGGCTTATCTCCAAGTAGGAGTAGAGACAAATGCGAAAACAGCAAAGGAAGCACAGGAAAAGAATGCAAAAATTTTTGCTGCAGTGGAAAAGGTGTTGAAACAGGAAGGTTTATCTGAAAAAGGAATTCAAACTATTCAATTTGCAACTAGCCCACAATACAATTACGAGGATAAAGCGGGTCCTGTCCTGACAGGCTACCAAAGCCAGCATATCGTAAAAGTAACATATCGAAATCTCAATAAGATTGGTAATTTGTTGGATAAGCTCTCAGCAGCCGGAGCTAATCGAATTGATTCCGTTCAGTTAAGTACAGATAAACAAGCCAAATATGAAGGGGAAGCCTTAACACTAGCTGTGCAAAATGCAAAAGCTAAAGCAGAGGCGCTAGCCAAGGCATCGGGAGTGACAGTGAAAAAAGTACTGACCATTTCAGAGAGCAATGTTGCAGAACGTCCTTATATCCTAGCGAAAAATGAATTATCGATGCAGGACTCAGCAGCTAGGGGTAGTTCAATCGCTCCTGGACAAATTAAAGTAGAAACAACTGTTTCGGTACAGTTTGAAATTGAGTAGGATCGGGAAATGCCAAACGGAGGAGACTTTAACAGTCACTCCGTTTTTTTGTTTCCTCAAAAAAGATTTTTCTGTCCTTTTTCAAATAAAGGAAAAAGCTTATAGTATAGTGAGGAGAAGAGGAAGAAAGGGGGCAATAGATGCCGTATATTGGTTACCGAACACTGAAAACAGCAATTGGTGCTGGATTATCAATTTTTCTTGCTCAATTACTTGGACTAGAGTTCTATGCGTCAGCGGGTACATTAACGATCCTATGCATTCAAATTACGCGAAAGCGTTCGCTTAGCGTTTCCATTGATCGATTTATCGCATGCTTAGTCGCCATGGTTTTCAGCCTTCTGTTTTTTAAATGGGTTGGATTTCATGCTTTCACAATCACGATGATGATGTTGATCTTTATTCCGACATTAGTACGCTTACGTGTAATTGAGGGTTTTATTTCCAGTTGCGTTATTATGTTACATATCTATTTGAAGCAGGATTTAAGCTGGAGCTTCTTATGGAATGAATTACAATTGGTTACGATCGGTATAGGAATTGGGCTCCTTATGAATTTATATATGCCTAACAAAGATAAGGAATTATGGGAGCTTCAGCAAAAAATAGAAAAAAACTTCTCTGTGATTTTAAAGGAATTGGCAGGCTATTTACGCCATGGGGAAGATGGATGGCCAGGATCAGAAATGGTGGAAACACCTGTCTTGATTAAAAAAGCAAAAGAGCTTTCCTTACTGATAGTTGAAAATAACTTGTTGCGGCCTGAATCAACCATCTATCGTTATTTTGGGATACGGGAGAAGCAATTCGATATTTTAGAGAGAATGCTGCCTATTGTTTCAGGCCTCTCTTTACAGGTTCCTCAGGGAAAACAGATTGCTGATTTTCTCGATGACCTGAGTGTAAAAATACATCCAGGCAATACGTCATATGTATATTTGGATGGCATTCGCGAAATTAGAGAACGTGTACGACAAGAGCCTTTGCCTGTTACACGTGAAGAATTTGAAGTAAGGGCCTCGCTCTTTTATTTGTTAAGTGAAATTGAACAATATCTTTTGCTCAAACATAATTACATTCGTTCAGAGAGAGAATTGGAACGAATGCATGCACGGTTAAAAGTGGGGAAAGCAAAAGCAAAAGCCAAACAGAAAGAGTAATTTTTTAACCATGGGAGAGGTTTTGATGAAGAAAATCATTTTATTTTTGCAAGTGATTGCATTAATAATCATGCTTCCAGCTTCTGTGGGAGCTGTATATTCAATGAAGGGTATTCCTGTATTGATCTACCATTCTATTGCGGATAAGCCGGATAATCCCTATTGTGTACCTCCTAGAGAGTTTGAGGAACAAATGAAATGGTTCCATGACGAAGGGTATCAGACTCTGACAGCAACTGAATTACTTCAATATTATAATGAAGGAAAGCCGGTGCCAGACAAGTCTGTAGTGATCACAATTGACGATGGATATGACGACAATTATCTGATTGCTTATCCTATTTTTCAGGCTTATAAGCAAAAAGCGACAATTTTTGTTACAGCTGGTTCAGTAGGAAGACCTTCCTTTATGACTTGGGATCACATAAAGGAAATGCACAACAGTGGTTTAATTGATTTTCAATCACATACAATGACGCATGCTCACCTAGATAAGCTATCGCCTGATGTTGTTTATCAGGAATTAGCTCTGTCCAAGGCCATGCTTGAGGCTAAGCTACATAAAAATATAGACATTCTTGCTTATCCATACGGAGGATTTAATCGTGCCATGCTGCCAACGGTACGTGAAGTGGGATATAAGATGGCATTTACCACTGTTCCGAGTAAGACAACTCCAAAGCAAGGAATGTATACGCTTCGTCGCATAGAGATCCATCCTAAAGCTTCCCTTCAAGCTCTGCTTCAACCCAATCCAATGCCAACTACACATCTTACATTTTTAAGCTCTCTGTCACGATAAGTGATGGAGAGTTTTTTAAAAGAAAAAATGGGTGCTTATTTGCGTCCATTTTACCATCCGTTCTTATTCCCCCGGCGTATGATGAAAGAGAATGAACAGATGGGATGTGATTCTTTTGAACACGGAGTTAAGGAAAGCCGTGGAACATACGTATTGTATGCAAATCCTAGACACGGATATTTTGCATGATACGGGAAGAACGATCGTAATCCATTTGAAAACGTCAAAGGGAGACTACGTCCTGAAGAGGATCATTCTGGATGAGGAACGTTTGCAGTTTATCTTGGCAGTAGAGGATCAAATTCGGAGTACGGGTATTTATATTCCAAATGTTTTACCTACAGTTGATGGAAAACGCTATTTTATCTGGAAAAATCAATATTATTTAATGCAACAATACATTTATGGTGATCCATCTACTGATCCGGACATGGGAGAGACCAGCGTAGAAAATATATGGGAGCGCGGTGTTTTATTAGGGCAGTTGCATCGTGCATCATATGGTTTTAGCACCCCTATGAGCCCAAAATACATGGGATTGAATAATTGGAATGAACACTATCAATCAGGTCTGTATTATTTGAAACGCTGGTATGAAAAAAACAAGAACAGCTCCTCGGAACGAAAACAGGTGATGTGCGAGTACCTCCCTTATTTTCAGGTGGCCGGTTATGAGATTTACCAAGCATTACAGAGGTCTAGTTATTATGCTAATTTGAAATACCGATCAGTTGCTGAACAGTGGATTTGTCACGGGGATTTTCATCGGGGAAATGTTTTTAAGCGTCGAGGGCAATTTTGGGTGATTGATTGGGAATTTACACGTCATGATTTTCCTTCTAAGGATTTGGAACGTTTGGTTAATTTGCTTGTAAAAAAACAGTCTAGATGGAGCAGAAAAGCTTTTACTACCTTAATAGACCAATATTTATCTAATAATACTTTATCCCAAGCGGATCAGTGGATCATGTATCATGACTTAGCTTTTCCGCATGGAGTCAGAAGAATGGTTAAGCACGATCTGTATAAAAAGGGTTCTGTTAGTGATCTAGAGGAACTTTTACAAAAAGAGTGGGATCGAGGCGAGCATTTAAAACAATTAATAGATTGATTTATTTGGAATATATTAGGATAATATAAGCAGCAAGAGGGAAAGTGTCGAAAGTGTCTGTTTATTAGGAAATGCTGGCGCTTTCTCTCGAAAATAGGTAAGGACCCTCGATAAACTTTTTTTGATTAGTGAAATACGAGTAATTATGACAAGCTCTCGCATGTTTTTACATGGAAAGTCGAAAGGTTTTACTAGTAAAGAATTGGAAACATACCTATACTTAGTAAGGAAAGTATAAGTGTGGAGGGTGTTATGGAAGAGGTAACGTTAGAGTCAACAATCGAAATTTTAAGATCGGACATGATTCAAGCGTATAAAGAAAAAGGTAATTTTGTCGATTCGCGGGTGGTACATATCAGCCAGCAGCTAGATACCTACATTGTTCAACTTCAACTGCTACGTCGTCATTCGTAGGATTACGGTATTTCCTAAGAAAACATAACAGGAGAAGTTTACGCAACCTGACACGGTTAGGTTGTTTTTTTGTTTGAGTTTCTTACAAGGATTCCATATTTTTTACACAAGTTCTTATTTCTTTTATGTTACACTAGGTGGAGATTAGGAAGGAAAGTATAGAATGGCAAAAGGAGTAGAATGATGAAAAAATTTGACGTAACCATGCTTACTATTGCAATTCTAGTAGTAGGTTTAGTTATACTAGGTGTGGCAGGTAAGCAGGAAACACAAGAACCAGCAGTAGCTATTGTTAACGGAGAGGCAATAACAAAAGATCGTGTCATTAATGGCTTTACCCCTAAAGGTCAGCAAAAGGTTATGGAAAATGCAATCAAAGAAATTGTTATAAGACAAGAAGCGAAAAAGCTTGGGGTACAAGTTGACCAAAAAGCAATAGATGCTGAAGTAGAACAGATTAAGAAAAGCTGGGGAACGAAAGAAGAATTTGAGGAGTTCTTAAAACGCAAGAAAATTACAGAAGCAGACATGCGTAAGGATTTGGAGATGAGCGAGCTTTCCGAGAAGGCCTTTGCCACATCTATTCCATTGAAAGACGAAGAAATAAAAAAATATTTTGAACAGCATAAATCCGAATTTGGTGATAACGCTGTTTATGAGAATGTAAAAGATAAAGTAAAAGAGAAGGCAATGAGCGAGCACAAAAAAGAGTTTTTTGATCAATGGATTCATACTTTAGTGAAAAATGCAGATATTAAATACATCAGTAAAATCGAACAACCTGTCTTCGAGGAAGACGAGAAGAAGTAAAACGGCGTTTACACGCAAGCAAAATCACTCCCTAATTTATATGGACTAGGGAGTGATTTTTTTATAATAACACGATACAAGGGCAGGGCTGGGATGAGGCTCCTATCTTCGAAAAGGAAAGAACCCAAGTTTTCTGCCATTCCCTTGTTACTTATGGCATGTAGGGTAAAGTAATTTCAATGGTAGTTCCTTGATTCATTTCACTTCGCAGCTGAAGAGTACCATTGTGCTCACGTATAATTTTGGAACTAACCATGAGACCAAGCCCAGTTCCGGTTTCTTTGGTTGTATAGAATGGTTTGCCTACTTTTTCTAATGTAGACAGAGGTATACCACAGCCTTCATCAGAAAAGCGGATTACTGCATGATGCTCTAGCTTTGTTGCTTCAATATGAATACAACCTCCAGCGGGCATGGCTTCTACACTGTTTTTGATGATATTGATAAATACTTGTTTTAACTGACGGGGTTCACAGAGAAGAGAGGGGATATCCGGTTCCCAGTGAGTAGAGATCGTGACATTAGCTAATATAGCTTGGGATTCTAATAATGTAATTACATCCTGCAATAAGGAGCAGATATCATTTGGAGCTAATTGGTATCCCTGCGGTTTAGCTAACAGTAATAATTCGTTTGCAATAAAATGGATGCGATCTAATTCTTTTAGCATGATGTCTGTATATTTATTGCTGTCTTCAGGATGGGTCTGCAAAAGCTGGGTGAATCCGCGCAGAGCCGTAAGCGGATTACGAATTTCATGAGCTATGCCTGCAGCCAATTCTCCAAGCAGAGAAAGCTTTTCTGATTGTTGTAAAAGGTTCTCGGTTTGTTTTTGATGATGAATGTTCTCTCCGATGAGGGCAAAGCCCAGAATGTCTCCGTCTTTACTAAGCATAGGAATACAGGAATTACGAATGAAGAGAAAGTGTCCGTCATGATGCCTGACCCGTAATTCTATAGGATCAGCATCTACTTGCTTTGTTTCATATATATGATGAAACCATTTGCGCAAATGAGGGATATCATCAGGATGCAGATAGTCAAATGGGTGTTGTTGATAGTAGTCTTGCAGAGGATGTCCGAATATCGTTTCATGAGAGGGGGAAACAAAGACTACTTTACCGCGTGAATCTAGAAAAGTGATGAGATCAGAAGTATAATCTGCTAGAATTTGATACTTAAGCTGGCTTTCCCATAGCGCTTCTTCTAACATATGCTCGTGTGAAAACTCTTTTGCGATTCCGTGCATCCCAACGGTTTGATCGAAGGCAAGCAAGGGAAGAAACATAACCTGCAGCCACACGGTATATCCCTTTTTATGCCGGATGGAAAGAGTAGTTGCAAACGGAGTCCCTGTTTGAAGGTGTTCATAGATATGGTCTGCTTCATTCCAATAGTCTGGATGTAGTAGGTCATAGACGTTTTTTTGTAATAATTCAGATTCAGTGTATCCGGTTATTACACTGCATTTCTCGTTGACATCCCGAAAAGCTCCTGTAATATCTAGGGTCATGTAAGCATCATCAGGTGAAAGGTTTGAATTGCTTTGTTTGAACTTTTCGAAAATTACACGCCACTTCGTTTTTTTGCCCAACTTTCTAATAAGGAGGAGATGAGTCGTTTGGCCCTGCTTTCTGTAGGATTGAATGAGTGTTTTGACATAAAGAGAGCCGTTATCTATCGTGTTGATTTCATAATGCTGTTCAACAGGAGATGCCTCTTCTTCGCAGTCTCTTAATGTAAAATCAGGAAAAAACTCTTGCAACGGCCTACCAATCAATTCTGTTTCAGCATACCCAATCCATTGGAGTAAAACATGGTTCGTATAAACGATGATTCCTCTACTATCGATCTGAATGACTCCTGTTGGTAGATGATCAAGAATATCCTGATGCGATACAGAGGAAAAGAACGGGAGAGCTTTCAAGTTACTCATGTAAAAAAACCACCCTACCTTCTAAAAAACTGGAGCACACTCTTCCATTTAAGTATAAAAAAGGAAACGTTATCTTTACTTTAAGTCATGGACGCCTTTTGTTCAATACTTGTTCTTGATTAATTATTAGAAGGATGTTAAAAATAAGAGCCGTTCCTCTTACTCTTACAAGATTGGCGAAATCGGCTCTAATTCATTGATCATAGAGGAAACACCAAAAAAGCTTGTAATTCTGGCATGAAAGCAAGTTAGTCTGACCGCTATTTTCTTAGAGGCTGGAGGATTGAGCGAGCGGTAATCGGATGGTGATGGTTGTACCTTTGCCCACTTCACTACTAATCGACAAATTACCACGATGCTCTTTAATGATTTTTTGTGTAATCATTAATCCTAACCCAGTGCCTTTTTCTTTTGTGGAGATGAACGGTTGACCTAACTGAGAGATAAGCTCGTCGGGAATTCCACAGCCTTGATCAACTACTTGAATATAGGTACTTTCTTCTTTTGTACTTACCGTAATTTGAATAATGCCACCATTATCCATTGCTTCCAATGAGTTTTTAAGTAAATTGATAAAAACTTGTTTTAATTGGTTTTCCTCACATTCTACATAAGGATCATCATCACCAAAATCCATTAGCACCTGAACGTTGCTAATAATGGCTTGTGTTTGTAACAGCAAAACAACGCTGGTTAACAGTTGCTGCAGGCTCTTCCGTTGTAAACGTAATACCTGTGGCTTTGAAAGAACTAATAGTTCGCTAACAATCATATTAATACGATCTAATTCCGTCAGCATGATTTGAAAATAAGGCTGATAATCCTTTACGGATGAACGGAGCAATTGTACGAATCCGCGTAACGCTGCCAAAGGATTGCGAATTTCATGGGCTACCCCAGCAGCTAGTTCACCGATAGCAGACAATTTTTCAGAGTTAAGCAGTAGTTGCTCGGTTGCTTTTCGTTCTGTTATATCTCGGGAAATAGCTGCTGTTCCCACAATTTTTCCCGTTACATCATGGATAGGAGATAAGCTCAGGCTGACATAGAGCTTGCTACCATCTTTTCGCTCTTGATGTGTTTCATAACTGGTAATGTAATTATTTTCTTCCTTATCACGGCAAACAAAGATCATTTGCTGTGAATCATTTGGCAAAAATTCATGCAAAGGTCGACCAATTACCTCTTCACTACTCCAACCATACATTTTTTCAAAGGCTCGATTAATTCGTAGCACAGTACCATCTAGATCTAAGACATAGATCGCATCCGTTGAGTTGGTAAACAGAGATTCCAGTAAATCCTTAGTTGAACGTAGCTCTTCCTCTGCTTTTTTTCGTTCAGTTATATCAATGCATGAAGCGATTACCTCGACTACACGATCATTGCGGACAATTGGACGCAAGGAGGCTACATAGCAGACACCTACTACATTTTCTTCGTAGGTAACACTCTCTCCCTGCCAAGCCCTTTCGTAGTAGCTGCGCTTACTTTGTAAATAAGGGAGGACGTCCTGCATACGTCGACCTACTACATATTCTGGTGTTAGACCTAGACGATACAGCAATTCTCCATCTGCCATTGTATAAATAAATTCCTTGCCAGACTTAATGAATTTAAAGGTCATGCCTTTTTGCATCTGGAGCGTATTTTTTAAGTCTTCCTGAGCCATCATGAGAGCGCGTTCTGTTTGTTTTCTAGCGGTAATATCGAATCCCATAAAATAGACACCTACTACTTGTGATTCAAATACTTTAGGAAAGCTGATCAGGCAAATGTAGACAAGATGTCCTTGTTTGTTGCAAAAGGGGATTTCTAGCTTGTAATGTCCGCCCTGAAGAACCCGACGGAATCGGATGCTCTCAGCGGTGCGATCTTCCTCAAACATCATTAAATCCTGATAAGAACGGCCGATTAATTCGTGTGCGGAGTAGCCTAAAATCTGTTCGCTTGCATGATTTAAACTGAAAATTCTGCCTTGTAAGTCCGTGGAGTATACAAGGAAAGGATTCTGCTCAAACAAGGATTGATAAAGGTCAGATTTCTGGGCCTGATTTTGTTTAATATAGATAGCAAGAATTCGTGGAGTATTATTTGTGATGATTGTTGTGTGTACATCTATGGAAAAGCTAGCTCCATTCTTGTGTAGACCAATCCATTCCTGATTGTACGTGGGAATAGATTGGTTTTCCTGCTGAAATAAAGAATGAAAGGTAGATCCATGAATGGTTGGAAATAAAATAGGAAAAGATTTGCCGATGATCTCTTCTTCCCGGTAGCCAAACGTGCTACTGGCTGCATGGTTGCAGCTAAGGATGTGACCAGTATCCGCTACGCTAATGATGCCTAACGGAGCTTCGGCAATAAGTGACTGAAATAACGTATCGTTACCGGAAGAAAATAAATTCATATCATTCACGACCTGTCTCATCCAGTGTTAGTAACGTTGATAGCCCTATTGTCTATCGACTTCGTTACGTTTCATATACATCTCAAATTGAGCCAATGCACTTATTTCATCGGCTCCTTCTTGCTTGATTTCCGTGTGTACTGTAAAACGTATCCGATCGCTGGGCTGTTTAAGTGTGTTACGAACCAGTTGTTCTGTCTCCTTGGAAATAGAAGCTATCGCTACAATATCACCTTGAGCTGGTGCAGAGTATTCGACAGAGCTTTTGGTTACCAGTAGCAGAATATGAGGAACTAAGTCAGAAAAGGTGGATAAAATGGAAGCAGCAGCGGCTGATTCAGCTAATGTAAAGAGGGCACCAGCATGTATGGTGCCGACATGATTTACATTAGAAGGTGAAAAGGGGAGCCGAGCACATGCTTCACCAGGTGATGATTGTGTGATGGTAACTCCAATTGTTTGGGCAAATGGTACTTGCTTGACAAAAAATTTTTGAACGGGGTTCATCTTGACACTTCCCTTCTTATAACTTTACTTTCGTTACAAGGAAGAGAGTTCGGCAGGTAGGGAAAAATATCCTTTTTTGTCAGATGAAAACGATATTACTCGAATGACGGCATCTAGATTAAGAGGACCGTAAATATGTGGATACAATTCTCCGTCTTTCGCTAGATCATATTTTAATTCCGAGCTAAGCCGAGTAGGATCAATCACTAAGAGCAGCAGATGCTGTTGTCCTTTGTAGATTCGATTAGCAACACCTTCGAATTGCTCCGGAGTAGAGCAGTGAATAAATCCTTCCGTGTCTAGGGATGGATGTAGGTATGTACCTTGCTCTTGGGCAGTATTCCATTGCTGTTCTGTAGAGATTTTCAGAATCATATCCATAGCTGACATTCTCCTTTGTGGTAGAAATATACAATTGTTTATCTGTACTATTCTACAACTTTCTTTAAGGCTTGGGAAAGGAAAAACAAGAATGAGCAAGAATGAATATTCAGAAGCAAACGTTTGCAGGCGGTTCGTGCAACTAGAAGAGCTCCGGTCCCAAAGTAAATAGAATAGGGGGAGTTTGCGATGATGAATGCACAATTAACACTTGCGCCTATGATGGAAAGAGCAGAAAAAATGTTTGGCAAAAAACAGGTAATATCACGTACATCTACGGGTATCTATCGATTCACCTACACTGAGATTGGGGAAAGAACAAGACGTTTGGCCAGTGCGCTTGAAACACTTGGTATTAAACGTGGGGAACGAGTAGGAACTCTAGCGTGGAATCATCACCGACATTTAGAAGCCTACTTCGCTATTCCTAGTATGGGGGCGGTATTGCATACCATTAATATCCGCTTATCTCCTGAGCATATCATCTATATCATTAATCACGCAGAAGATCAGGTTCTGTTGATAGACGATGACATTCTTCCATTAATCGAGCAGATAAAAGATCACTTACACACTGTAAAGGCATATGTACTGATGACTGATCACGATCAATTGCCTGCCTCAAATCTACAACCTCTTTATTCCTATGAACAGCTATTAAAAGAAGCAGACCCTTCCTATCAATATCCAACTGACATCCAAGAGAGAGATCCAGCAGGCATGTGTTACACGTCTGCTACTACAGGGAACCCAAAGGGCGTTATCTATTCTCATCGCGGAATTGTATTACACTCTATGTCTCTAGGGCTAGCAGATACACTAGCATTAGCTGAAAAAGATATCGCAATGCCGGTAGTTCCAATGTTTCACGTAAATGCGTGGGGCTTCCCTTTTGCAGCCACCTGGTTTGGTTGTACGCAAGTGATGCCAGGACCGCGCTTTACGCCTCAGATTTTAGCTGATTTGATTGAAACAGAAAAAGTAAGCATTACAGCCGGAGTGCCAACGATTTGGTTAGGTCTTTTACAGGAATTGGAGAATGGCCGATACGAAACCTCCAGTTTGCGAGCCGTTGTTTGCGGTGGATCTGCTTCTCCTCGCAGTTTAGTAGAGAGGTATCGTAAAAAATTTAATATCCCCTTCTATGTTGCCTATGGGATGACGGAAACCAGTCCGTTAGTTACTTGCTCTAAGCTAAAAAGCTATCAGGAGGAAAATCTATCGGAGGAAGAAAAACTAGATTTCCTCTGCAAACAGGGAACATTGGTTCCTGGCCTTCAGATGAAGATAGTGGGGCCGAATGGAGAAGTGAAGGCGGATGGTAAAGAGATGGGCGAGCTGTTAATTCGCGGCCCATGGATTGCAGATAGCTATTATAAAGATGAGCGGAGTGAAGAAACATTCCAAGATGGCTGGCTACATACGGGAGACGTAGCGACTGTGGATGCAGAAGGATTTGTGAAGCTAGTTGACCGTACAAAGGATTTAATTAAGAGTGGGGGAGAATGGATTTCTTCTGTGGATGTGGAAAATGCGCTGATGGGTCATGAGGCTATAGCAGAGGCATCCTGCGTGGGTGTACCTCATCCGCAATGGGGAGAACGACCAATCGCGTGCGTTGTATTAAAAGAAGGACAAAGCGTTTCAAAGGAAGAGCTGCTTGCCTATTTGAAACCTAAATTTGCCAAGTGGTGGCTACCAGATGATGTCCTATTTGTAAAGGAGATTCCAAAAACATCTGTAGGCAAATTCTTAAAACGAGCGTTACGTGAGCACATTGTTGACCATTATGCGAAGGAACCGCAAGCATAAGGAAAGATAGGTGTACGTTATCAGATAAACGTCTAGCTCTTCTTTTTCTCTAATGAATATGTTGAGAGAAAGGGGGACTGTCTATGGAGTGGATTCGCTGTCAGTGTCAGCGATATGCGCAGCTTTGGTGGAAGGAACAGAATCTGGACGTTCAAGGAATAGGTTTACTATTTGGATTAGGTATAGTCAGTTTGTTTGGGGTTATTTATGTCATTTTACTATAGTTGTATAAAAGTCTTCTCTGCATCCAGGAGAAGACTTTTTACTTATTGCATTTCTGGCTTTTCCTACATATCGGGCAACGTAATTTTATAGAGCTTTGTCAGCTTTCAAGGATTTGTTGCATAGGGGTATAAAAATAGGGTGGTTCTAGGGGATATTGGTCCTGTGGCATCGCATGCAATAAACATTGTTGGGATAGGCCTGTTATGATAGGCTAAAATAATGGGAGATTGATAAATAGCATTATCAATAGGTGAGGGGTTAACGTGCGTAAATTAAAACCGAAATATAAAAAGATTATAGAAGCTGCCACTGTCGTTATTGCCGAAAACGGGTTTCAACAGGCTCACGTTTCAAAGATTGCTAAAAGAGCTGGTGTTGCTGACGGTACTGTTTATTTATATTTCAAAAATAAGGAAGACATTTTGTTGTCGTTATTTGAAGATAAAATTACAGAGTTTTTAGAAGAAATGTCTCCTGATATAGATCGGGCGAGCAAGGCGACCGATAAGCTGCGAGTATTTGTAGAAGGTCATTTTTCGCGATTCTCGAATAATCCTCATTTTGCGATGGTAACCCAATTAGAATTAAGGCATTCTGACAAAGAGGTACGGCGCACAATCAACAAAATTCTAAAGGATTATCTATCCATGATTGATAAGATATTAAAGCTAGGAATTGAGAATGGAGAATTTGACCCACTGCTAGATATTAAAGTAACTCGTAGAATGGTCTTTGGCGTTGTCGATGACTTGATGACGAATTGGGTCATGAACGATCAAAATTACGATCTCATGGAGCTTACCGATAGTGTCTATCAATTTGTCAGCCGAGGCTGTGGAGTAGTTCAGCAGGCATGAAGTGAAGCGGTGAATTTTATTCCGATTTTTTTGATAAATAAGTTTTTTTATCCGGCTTTTATTGAACGAAGAAGAATCTAATGAGAGAATAAAACTTGTTTTGTCCAAGAGTTACAAATTTAGAAGCATCGTTTCTTTTGAAGTAGCTTATGATTGATTAAAGGGGGATGAAGATGATTACTTTTAAACGACTGACTCATCTGACTTTTGACGAAGCGGTGCGGCTTTGGAATGCAGGGTTTTCTGAATATTTCGTTGATATTCAGGTTGATACTGATTCTTTTTTGAAACGTTTAGGTAAGGATGAGCTTTCTCCTGATTTATCTATTGTAGCATGTAAGGACGAGGAGCCTATCGGGTTTATTCTAACCGGCTGGCGTATGATCAAAGGCAAAAAGGTGGCCTGGAATGGCGGAACAGCAGTCAAACCAGAGTGGCGTGGACGTGGAATAGGGAAGCTGATGATGAAAGAATTGCTCTGCATCTACGAGGAACTAAATATAGACATTGCTACCTTAGAAGCGATTGCTGAGAATAGAAGTGCGATATCTCTTTATGAAAAAATGGGGTATCAGATTGCAGGCAGAATTATATTGGTGAAACAACGCGGCACACTACAGAAGGGGATTATTCCAGATAAGCCTTCCCATTCATATATCTTGAAACATGGTATGGCTGCTGAGGCGTTAACGATCCCCTTTTATCAGATATGGTCTCCTTATCAAGCTCAGGCTATGGGAATGCAGGATGGCGAATCAGTAATTGCTTATAACGAAGAAGGACAATGTGTAGGCTATGCACTATACCGAAGAATGTTTAATCAGTCAGGTGAAATGGAGGGGATAACTTTACAGCAATGCGAAATGAATCCTCAACTAGACAGAGAAGAAAGGGACGTTATCACGAAGGAATTGCTGACTTATGTGCTAAGTCCTGAATTAGAAAATATAGAACGAAGTACCAATATGGTTGTATATGAAAAAACGGGGCTTTATGCTCTACTTCTTGATTTAGGTTTTACCTTAAGAATTGAACAAGTGTACATGATAAATCAATTAAAAAAACAATAGACTAAGTGGAGATATAATGTTGTTTATTTTAATAGGAAAGAGATTCTGAAGGCATGGATAATCTATTAGAGTCTCTTTTCATTCCTTTTATAGTTTGAAATATATGAATATATTATTAGGGGTTGCAAAGCTGTATTGGACGTGATAAGATACTTCTTGTCGCCTCACGAGAGGCTAATAAAGACAAGATGTTAAAGAAGTTAAGAAAAAACTTTTTTTCAAAAAACATGTTGACTTTAATGAAAGAATCTGATAGAATTAATTCTTGTCGGCAGGAGAAAACGACTGACGACAATGAAAAATGATCTTTGAAAACTGAACAGTAAAATGTTTGATAGAAACACTAGCCAAGCAAGTTTTGAAGCTTTGATCAAGAACTACTTTAATGGAGAGTTTGATCCTGGCTCAGGACGAACGCTGGCGGCGTGCCTAATACATGCAAGTCGAGCGAGGGTTTTCGGACCCTAGCGGCGGACGGGTGAGTAACACGTAGGCAACCTGCCTGCAAGACTGGGATAACATAGGGAAACTTATGCTAATACCGGATAGGGGTTTGCTTCGCATGAAGCGAACCGGTAAGATGGCGCAAGC